>JAUXFJ010000009.1 GCA_030620065.1 Anaerolineaceae bacterium | reverse complement strand
TTCTTGAAACGTGGTAGCTTATAAGTACTGGATATAGCAAATTCTTCCCATTTGTAGCTTTCGCATTCACAGTTATTGTGATCTCAAGATCACTGTTGGGCATGAAAGGCTTATCTGGAGTAAATGTAACTGTTGTATCATCCTCCCAGGAGAAAATTCCGCTTAAAGCGGGGGACCCTTGTATTGCACCTTCTACAGATGCTTTATCCATTGCCTGGTTAAATGTGAATGTAATTCCTCCACTTACTGAAATTTCGCTGCCTGGGATTGGCGTGCTTTCAACCAGTGTAGGTGGGAGGTCAAGGCGTGGTTTTAGGGTAACTGGTATTTCGGTCTCTGTCAGCTGGGTGGATTCTGTGGGGGATCTTTTCCAGGGAAGATTGCATGCGGAAAGGAAGACGAAGGTCAATACTATTGATATCGCAATTCGCTTCCAGAGTAGTTTGTCTTCTCGCTTTACTTTACTCATTGCACATCTCCTGAACAACTAATCGTTGAGAATAGGAATAGTATATTTTAAAGGACGATAAATCAGGCGAATCAGTTCCACAAAGGAACAAAACCATGGTCACAGCACACATTGTGTTCCCTTATCCATTATACAATGATAATAAGTACCGTAAGGGGAAAATCTCTGCAGAAACTTTATTAAATACTTCTTGGGAATTGCCAGTTCACCACTTTTTTCTTTCGTACCTGTTAATAGATTTGAGCGTATAATAGAAACTGGCTTAATTGATAAATAACTTGGAAATATTATACTTTGCCCTAGTAAAGGAAGAGGATCATGAAAAAAGCAATCAGCATTAGTATAGGTTCTTCAGTGCGGGATAAGGAAACAACCATTAATATCCTGGGTGAGGATGTTCATATCAGTCGGGTGGGGACAGATGGCGATATGCAGAAAGCAGCGCAAATGTACCGTGATTTAGATGGAAAGGTTGACGCTTTTGGCGTTGGCGGTACTGACCTTGGATTATATGTTGACAAGAAATGGTATCCATTGCATTCTGTACAATTTCTGGTCAAAGATGTTAAAAAGACACCAGTCGTGGATGGCTGTGGACTGAAAACGACTCTAGAAGTTGGGGCTGCTAAAGCCTTGGAAGCAGAGATCGCTGATTACTTGGATGAAGTTGGCAGAAAAGTGCTGGTCATGACAGCTGTTGATCGTTATGGACTGCTACGTTCCTTTGTTGAAGCGGATTATGAATGTATATTCGGGGATATGATGTTTTCTTTAGGTCTACCTATACCTCTATACCGAGAGAGAGCGGTCAAATTAATGGCTGCTGTATTGATTCCGATCGTTGGGCGTTTACCCTTCGAATGGTTCTATCCAGTGGGTGAAGCCCAGAACGAACGGACACCGAAGTATGAAAATGTGTTCAAGCGCGTCTCCGTGATTGCCGGAGACTGTCATTACATAACACGTTACATGCCAGATAATCTAAAGGGCAAGGTCATTGTGACCAATACAACAACGCCGCATGATGTTGAGCTGTTTACGAACGCAGGTGTAAAATATCTGTTGACCACCACGCCAGTCTTGGATGGGAGGTCATTTGGTACTAATATGATGGAAGCAGCGATCATTGCTGCGATTGGACGGAAAGAGCCGATTGATTATCGGAATGCAGATGAATATTTTGCTTTAATGTCAGATTTGATTAAAAAGATTGGTTTCAAACCTCAGTTGAGGAAATTAAACTAATGCAAGCTATTCTTCTTGCCGGTGGGCGGATAGAGTCTGATGATCCATTTTATGGTTTGATATCCACAGAAATGAAGTCAATGACTCCCATCTGTGGTAAACCTATGGTGCAGTGGGTTTTAGATGCTTTAAGTGGCTCTAAAGTCATTGAAAAGATATTCGTTATTGGATTGGCTGAAAGGAGTGAGCTTTCTTCAAAGAAACCTCTCGTATTCTTACCTGATCAGGGTGGAATTTTCGATAATATTTGTTTTGGAGTCGAAAAGATAGTAGAAGTGTCAGCTCGTGATGAGATGATTGTAGTTGCTTCAGGGGATATACCTGCACTGACCAGTGAAATGGTTGATTGGCTCGCCTCTCAAATCGAGGTGGATTTGTATGATATCTATTATTCCACTGTCACGCGCCAGGTCATGGAAGCTCAATTCCCAGGTTCGAACCGTTCTTATGTACATCTTAGAGATGTTGAAATCTGTGGCGGGGATGTCAACATCATTAACTCTCGAATATTTAATCAGGCCAATGATCTCTGGAAACGTTTATCTGAATCGCGTAAAAGTTCCATGAAACAGGCAGCTTTGATAGGCCTCTCCACCTTGATACTTGTGTTGTTAAAGGCGATCACATTAGATGGCGCGGCGAAGAGAATTTGTCGTAAATTGAAGATTCGCGGGAAAGCTTTGCTTGTGCCGTATGCTGAAATGGCTATGGATGTTGATAAACCTCATCAATTGGATATCATAAAGGCTTTCTTGTCAGAGAAGGTATCCTGATGAGTCTTCGGGGACTTATAGAAGCGGATATCCGCTTTTCTTCTGAGCTGAAACTGCGTCAGTCAAAAGGGTTCTGGCGCTCTATCCTGATTTTCTTTGCTCATTCAGGTGATTCATGGTTTTGGCTAATGGGGTTAGTGATTATATGGTTCTTTGGTAATGAAGCATGGCATGACCGGGCAGCTTTTCTAGCTATAGGCTTATTCATCCTTGCCATCGTGGTGATCATTCTGAAATTTACTATACGGCGGCCTCGTCCAAAGGGAGAATGGGGGCAGATATACCGTGCAACAGATCCGCATTCCTTCCCTTCGGGTCATGCTGCCAGAGCTGCTGCATTGGCAGTCATGGCTATTGGTATTGGGCCAGTGTGGTTTGCACTGTTATTAATCTTTTGGGCACCCTTGGTAGGGTTAGCTAGAATCAGCCTGGGCGTACATTATCTATCAGATGTGGTAGTCGGTTGGCTGATTGGTGTCACGATGGGCTTGACAGCCCTTGCATTATATCCCTTTGCTGTGGCCTGTTTTCCCTTTCTATTTTAGCATTCCCATATCTTATTGTCTTTGCTAATATAGACAATGTTCGTGATGGACATTATTGCTTGTTAATTACCTGAATGCCTTTTATGCTTGGGTTACACCTCTATGTGGGGGAATGTTGAAATCACGCAGATGATTTGCTTGAATCATAGCATTCTTATCGCTCAGTTGGTCTTTTAGAACAGTGCCTTCTGGAAGAAGATCTTTTATAGGGATATCAATGTTGTGAGCTGTCGACCCAGTGTTAATAATGATGATGAGGCTTTCTGTATCATCCTTGCGCATGAAGGCTAGGATACCACTTTCAGCGAAAAGAGGAATATAATCTCCGGTTCGTAAAGCTGGGTGTGCATGGCGTAGTTGGATATATGTCTTAATTTGATTACGAAGATTATGATCCCATTTACTCTCGTCCCATAGGAAAGCTTTGCGGCAATCGGGGTCTTTACCACCAGTCAAACCGATCTCGTCGCCATAGTAGATACACGGTGCACCGGGATAGGTCATCTGAAATAATGTGGCTAACAAAAACGCATCTTTATTGCCGTTAACCAGGCTTAAAAATCTTGGCATGTCATGGCTATCCAGGAGGTTTAACTGTGCGAGCGAAAAGTCACGCGGGTAGAGTTTAATCAATTCAATGCTGCGTTTTGAGAACATTCCTGCATCTAATGTTCTGATGTTTGAAAAGCCCATCATTCCCTCAGCTAATTGAAAATCTGTATTTTGACCGCCAAAGAAGCTCAAACAAGCTATCGTGAATTGATAGTTCATAACAGCATCAAACATATCGCCTTTCATCCACCGTTGAGCTTCACTGGGTATCTCACCGACGATATAAGCATCGGGATTGGCTTCTTTCACTGTACGGCGGAACTCTCGCCAGAAATCATCATCATTGATGTCAAAAGGTACATCAAGCCGCCAGCCGTCAATACCTTGATCAACCCAATAGCGTGCTACATCAAATAGGTAACGTCTGACCTGGTTGTTATCCGTGTTGAACTCTGGTAATGCTGGTGCTTCCCACCAGCATTGGTAATTGGGTTTTCCTTGATAAGCATTCAACGGATAGCCATGGATATTGAACCAGTTTAAATAAGGGGATTTCTCACCTGTTTCCAGGATGTGATTGAATTGAAAAAAACCTCGGCTGGCATGATTAAACACACCATCTAGTATGATACGGATATTACGCCTATGAGCTTCTTTTAAGAGTGTCTCAAATGCTTTATTCCCCCCGAGGAGTGGATCCACGATATAGTAGTCGTGTGTATGGTAGCGATGGTTTGAAGCCGATTGAAAGATCGGATTGAAGTAGATTGCACTGATTCCCAAATCTTGTAAGTAATCAAGCTTTTCGTAAACCCCTAAGAGATCTCCGCCTTTAAATCCATGAACAGTGGGGGTAGATTCCCAACTTTCAAAATTATCAGGTTTTTCGATCCACTTGCTTTTTGCAAAACGATCGGGGAATATCTGATAAAAGACTGCATTTTTAACCCAATCGGGGGTTGTATTGAATTCCAGCATAGATAAATCTCCAATTTGAGTATTTAAGCTTAGAGATTATACAATGGTTTGTGAGAATGTATCCGATTTATAGAAAAAAGATGTGTTCTGGGTTGACAAGTAAGACCGCATTCGATATGCTTATGCTTGGGAGTGGTTAGGTCCCGGTGGGCCTCCCGGTCTTCAACATCGGTGACGGGTCGCGCTGCGAGCCGTGGTGGGTTCGACACCCATCCATTCCCGTGTAGTTATCTTAATCTTGGTTTTAGATAGCATTAATTTATTAACGATAGATGTTATCCAAATATGGTTCCTGGCGTGTGGTGGGATGAATAAACAACATGAGCCAGTACATCAACTCAGCTCTATTTTGTATCTGGACTTAGATGGTTTTCGAGAATTATGGTTCAATGATTTGATCTGTAATCAGCAGCCTGCTGATTATGATGTATATTATCAACCTCCCCCAACATGGTATATCAGGAATATACCAGCTGTGCTGCTGATATAAATTTGACCCTGACCATCTGAATTTACTGCTGCAGGATCCATCACGACCGCTTCAACGAATTTGGTCATCAATCCGTTCTTGTTTACTTGAAAAACCTCAGGTCCTGAGATTACCCAGATCTCTCCTACAGAGTCCACCCGGATTTGCCCCATCACACCAATAAAATGTTCAAGATTGAACTGATTTAAAATTTTAAAGCTGCCCGTGAGCAGATCAATTTCAAATATCCAGCGTTCAATAATGGGTCCGGTGAGATTGCGTTCTTTTTCGCTGCTGTAGCCGTAAGCTTTGCTACCTGATCCCCCAGCCAGCACTACCGTTAAGGGCTCTTTAGGTAAATCAAGCGCATACTCGTGGATTAGCTGACAGCTATCATTCAGCACAATAACTCTGTTTTGTTCAGGCTCATAACCGAAGAGCCAGCCTGTTTGTGAGTCGACACCAAATGAGCGTGATATTTTATAGTCCATTTGACAGCGGAATTCTGCTTGACTGCCATCGGGAGGGAGGAAATATAACCCGTGTTGATCTGTGTTGTCAGTAGAACCAAAGAAATATAAACTGCCATCTGCATTGAATGCGAAGTTCTCAATTTGAGCAGCTTCAAAAATGATTTTAGAATTTCCAAGGCGATCGATGTTCAAGATTTTATTCGTTGGGGGGCTGCCGAATCGTTCCGTGAGCGTATAGAGTGTGCCGTCTGGGCCGATTTTGGTTTTTTCACTATTAACACCCATTGATGGGGCAATTATCCCTGTTTCATCCATCTCCATGTCAGCCCAACCAACCGCTGCGGATGTTAAGCCAATCAGCACGATGCCTGAAGGGGGCACGAAGACAAAACTGGGAGTATGTTGCAATTGACCCTGAACATTGTCCATGCGCGTGAGTGTTCCGGTTTCCGGGTCAAGCATGCAAAAGCCTGTCGCTATTGAATAGAGGAAAACCTGGTTCTGATGGTCCATTTCCAAAATCAAAGGATCCCGCTGGATGATATTATCAAGCAAGATAGATCTTTCTCCGCTGGAATTGATGCGTGTGATGTCACCGGTCTCCCAGTCCGAGACCAAAAGGGTTTCATTTTCCAGTATGACAATATCCTGGATATGCTCAAAGCCATCCGCTAGAGTGATTGGTTTTTCATCCTGATGATATTGGATCACTTTTTTATTATCTTCGCTTGCACCAATCAGGCGTCCATCTTGCGAATAGAAGAAAGGAGTCCCTTCGCATGGCTTGGACCAAACTTCGTGAGAGCCATCTGGATACAGCAACCACATTTCGTCATGAATTCGTACAAAGACAGCATCACCGGGACCACCAACAATTTGAAAACTGCTGGGGATTTCGAAGAGGTCCAGAATGGGTTTGATAGGGCCATTTTCGAGGTCAATCACAGAAATTCCAGCACTCGAATCAATGTGCTTAAGGTAGATCACACCGCTTTGACTGCGTGCGATTTGCAGAGCTTCTGGACTGAGGGGTGAAACAAAGCGTGTCACCTGATAATTTTGAGGTGCGCCAAAAAGTTCTGCTAATTGGGTATCTGTCTCATGTTGATTCCAAAGCAGTGTGTAATCATGAAAATTTTCAGGTGAATAGGTCTTGATATCTTCAAGCTCTAACCGCAGTATTTCAAGCGGGGTTTGGGGCACATCCCATGCTTGAGGTTGCGGGTGTTGAAACTGGGGTTCCTCAGATTTGATTGGTGCAAGTTTAGGTGGGGTACTGGAAGGAGAGGGGCTTGTAGGTAGAGTTGTTGGTTCAAGAGCCGATTCTTGGGTTTCTATGGGAACGCAGGCGTTCAATGCGAGTGCCAAACCAAATATAAAAGACAATATATTCTTGCGCATAGGTGATCCCTATTGCTGGAAGGACGAGCTAAGTGGATTATAACACTGACCATGTACCTTTAAAAAAAGACTTCTCAATGAATGTCGAAAGAACATAATAGAGTAAATTTGTGGTTTAATTGGGAAGATATATGCAGCTATGCGGATATAATTAATTGACAAAGTCATAATATTCACTCTCTTTAAAAGGAAAACACTGATTAATGATTTCAGCCTGGATGGCAAATACCGATACTCTTACAAAAACCGTCGAAGTGATTTTCACCATCGAAGATATTACTACTGGTGGCAAGCAGCAGGGTTATGTCGCCCGTTACCATGGCATGCTGAAAGATCATGATAGTGAAAAAGCGTATGACTGGTTGAGTGATAAGCTTCAGCCGTATTCTCTTATCCCTTTGTTCAAATGGGAAGAGGAAAAACAGGTGATTCTGATTATTCCAGCGTTACCAAAAGCGAAAGCTGATAAATCCTGGGTCAACATTCTTTTGTTCGCATCGACATTTCTGAGTGTCCTTTTTGCCGGTGCGCTTTATACAGCGGAGATTGATCCGTTTTCCAGCGGGATAACATTTGCTGTTTTTATGAACTTCCTTTGGCAGGGATGGCCATTTGCGGTAAGTTTTGTATCAATATTAGCTGCCCATGAGTTTGGCCATTACATTGCAGGTCGGCTGCATAAAGTTAATATTTCGCTGCCTTATTTTATACCTTTCCCATTCAGTTTGATTGGTACAATGGGTGCTTTTATCAATATGAAAGAACCACCAAAGAATCGAAAGCATCTCTTGGACATTGGCATTGCGGGTCCTTTGGCGGGTCTTTGCGTTGCTGTTCCTGTTCTGTTTATCGGCCTGAGCCTTTCGAAACTAGACGTAATTCCAGCGGCGATTGCTCAAGATATGGTATTTCAGATTGAGGGGAATTCCATCTTTTATTTATTTGCAAAGTATGCGGTGTTCGGAAAGCTACTTCCTCAACCAGCCAACTATGGTACGCTGTCGCCTATCCTTTACTGGTTGCGGTATTTTTTCACGGGCCTCCCGTTGCCTTTAGGAGGATTGGATGTAATGATCCATCCAATAGCATGGGCTGGTTGGGCAGGGCTATTAGTGACATCTTTAAACCTTATCCCTGTCGGGCAGTTGGACGGCGGGCATGTCGTGTATGTCCTTTTTGGACGCAAGAATGCCAAGCGGATGCTGCCTTTTATATTGATCGCTTTAATCGCTTTAGGTTTTGTATGGTATGGTTGGTGGTTGTGGGTTGGGTTGATCTTTCTCCTCGGGAGAAGATATGCTGAACCGTTAGACCAGATCACAGCTCTGGATAAACGCAGAAAGGTCCTAGCTGTGTTTGTTCTGATTATTTTTATCTTGATATTCATACCCGTTCCTTTAATTATGATGGCAGGTTAAATTTAATGTTGAAACTAAAAAAGAATTTTTATTCCCTCGTTTTCATTTTGATCTTGGTCAGTAGTTTATTGGCTGCGTGCAGCAACTCAGCAGAGGAAGTTTCGCTGGGGTTGACCCAAACGTATGAATATTCTGCCGAGGCGAGTAAAGCGCCAACAAAGAGAGCTACTGAAGCACTAGAATCTGCTACTGCAACACGTTTGCCTTACTTGGAAATTGATCCGATGCAGTTAGATGGAATCTCGATTGAATTCTTGCACCCTTGGACTGGTGAAACCGCCGTGCTTGTGCAGGGTTTGGTTAATGATTTTAATAAGCACAATGAATGGGGTATCCATGTGGATGTCGAATCAGCAGGCGGGTCTGATGTTCTTTTAGATACCTTGGAAACCCGTTTGGCAGCCAACGATATGCCTGAATTGGCTGTGCTTTACCCTTTCCAAGCCCAACGATTGGATGGTGAGTATTATTGGCTGGATCTTTCAAAATATATTGCTGATCCAGAATGGGGTTTGAGCGAGGAAGAGCTGGGCGATATTCCTGAGGTTTACCTGCGTCAGAATCAAGTTGGATCAGGTTTGATCGGTTTTCCGGCTTCAGCTTCGGCGGCCGTCTTGTTCTATAACCGTACCTGGGCGAATGAATTGGGTTTCGACGCACCCCCAATAACTCCTGAGGAACTAAAGCAGCAGGTCTGTGCTGCGGCTTCATCGAACCTTCAGGATAAAGATTTTGATAATGATGGAACTGGTGGTCTGTTGATTGATCGTAGTCCGTCGGCAATTTTAAGTTGGATTTATGCTTTTGGGGGGCAGCTTCCACTTGAGAATGAAACACTTCATTTTAATACACAGGCTGGTCTCGATTCTTTTGGGTATGTTAAATCGCTATATGATGAGAATGGACAATTGCTGCGCTGTGCATGGCTGGGGAGGCAGCCGACACCACATAACTACTTTGCGACTCGTTATGCCTTAGTGTACGGCGGAAAGCTGGAAGATATTACCTTACAAGCACAAGCCTTTTTGAGAGCACAGAATAGCGATGAGTGGATTGTAATACCGTATCCTTCACCTGATGGTTCCGGAACACTTTTGGTTGATGGATTGTCTTTTATTGTTACTGTAGCAGAACCGGAAACTCAGCTGGCAGCTTGGCTGTTTACGCGCTGGATGATATCCAGCGAAGTGCAGCGTGTTTTTATAGAAGCAAATGGAACCTGGCCTGTCCGCCTATCGACGGTTGAACTCCTTCAGGACTATCAGCAAGCGTACCCGCAGTGGGATGATCTGATGGATATGCTGCCGGAGGCATATTTTGGTCCTTTAACCGCCCAATGGCAATTGGACAGATTGGTGTTGGAAGATGCATTCTGGCAGTACCTGCAGGGTGATGCAGACAGATTACCGGATATTTTAGAGCTCCTGGATGCAACAATTCAGGAATTAAGTGAGATATACGCAGATGAGTGAGCGACCTAAAGTCATTATCTATACCGACGGTGCGTGCAGGGGTAATCCAGGTCCAGGTGGTTGGGCTGCAATATTGACCTTTGGCAGGCATGAAAAATTACTCCAAGGGGGAGAAGCTGATACAACCAATAACCGTATGGAGCTACAAGCTGCCTTGGAAGGTCTTAAAGAACTCAGTCAATCTTGCGAGGTCACATTATTTACAGATTCTGAATACTTAAAAAGAGGCGTAACGGAGTGGCTTGAAGGATGGAAAGCTCGTCATTGGCGTCGTAAGGGTGGCAAACTTGCAAATGCAGACCTCTGGCGGGCATTGGATGCTGAGTTGGAAAAACACCAGATTTCCTGGCATTGGGTGAGGGGGCATTCTGGTAATAGAAAAAATGAACGTGTCGATCGGCTTGCCCGGCGGGCAATTCCGCGTTCCTGAATTGTAAAAACATCTTCCATTCAGGTGAGTGCTTTTTCCACATGTCTGGTAGCAGCAGTGCTTAGACTTTGAATGAGGTTATTTTGACTAAGGCAGGCATTAAATTATGAAATTAGATGAGATCAAAGGCTTCTTATTGGATATGGATGGAACTTTATACTTGGGCGATCATCTTCTCCCCGGGGGACTGGAATTATTGGATCTGTTCAATCAGAGGGGAATCCCTTTCATGTTCTTAACCAATAACTCATCTAAAAGTAAAGAGGAATATCACGCAAAGCTGATTCGCTTAGGTATCGGAGCTGAGAACGCGAGGGTTTTTACTTCGGGTGATGCAACCGTACGCTATATACTTGAAGAAACGTCTGCAAAAAAAGTATTTCTTGTTGGAACTCCTGGTTTGGAGAGCACTTTCAAGGCAAATGGTATTGTGTTGGTTGAAACGGACCCAGAGCTGCTTGTCCTGGGTTTTGATACCACGCTGACCTATGACAAGTTGCGGAAGCTTTGTGAATATGTTGTGGACGGGGTACCTTATATCGCAACGCATCCTGATATCAACTGTCCCACGCCAACGGGTTTTATGCCTGATATTGGCTCGATGATCGCCATGATAAAAGCGTCCACTGGGCGTGAGCCTGATTTGGTGATCGGAAAGCCAAACCGCATCATCGTGGATATGATTGCAGCGGAATTGGGTGTCAGGGCAGAAGCGTGTGCTATGGTCGGGGACCGGCTCTACACCGATATCGCTTTGGGTCAAACAGTAGGAGTGACGACGGTTCTGGTGTTAAGTGGCGAGACAAGCAGGGAGGATTTAGACAGTTCGATTTTTAAGCCGGATTATGTTTTTGATGATCTGCGAGATTTGGGGGAATGGTTGCGTAAATGCTGATTTTGCACTTTGTCTTTGATGAATTTGGGCATAGCACTTTGCAAAGTGAATGAGGATTTAAAGAGAGAGAGGCGACGATGGGATTCGAACCCATGATAAGGGTTTTGCAGACCCGTGCCTTTCCACTTGGCCACGTCGCCAGAATTAAGAAACTGATATCAAATAGCGTTCAAGGTGCCACCTGGTATCAGCCGGTTCTTAGAGCGGGCGAAGAGACTCGAACTCTCAACCTTCTCCTTGGCAAGGAGACGTTCTACCAATTGAACTACACCCGCTTAAGTCTGTAGTGGTTGAGATTTTAACATAGGATAATCGATACGTCAACCCTGCTATTGTGGGACCAGTTTTTTAACGCTAAAGCAGCCAGGATGACAATTTAAATCTTAACTAAAGAACATATTCAGTATTAGGGAAAATGTTATTGAGAAGCTCTCTTGCCATCCTTGCGGGAAACTCGCAAGATGGCAATTTTTGTAGGGTGGTTGAATGGCGCTGGGTCTGTTGGCGGCGTTTTGACCTTTGTATCTTCAAAGCCTGTCACGTCCTCAGGAACTGGGATAATTTCTTCAAAATTTAGGTAAACCCCTTGACAGAGTTCCTGGAGCTGTGACATCACTTCAGCGCCGCTGACAAAAAGAGCATTGTTTATTGTAATGAGCCAGCCTTCATGCGCTATCAGGGGGCGCACTTTATTGATCAGGCGCTTGCTTTCGTTGGCCAGGTCTACTTTACCTGCTGAGGTTATTGAGAAGAATGGCGGATCGATAATGACACAGTCAAAGAGTGTTTGATTCGTTTTAAATCGATTGACCATTTTATAGAAATCAAGTGCGAAAAAATCAGATTGTCGGATAGCTATGTGATTAAGTGCACAGCTTTTTTTTGCAAGTCCCAGGAAACGTTGATTGATATCTGTCTGAATGACTTTTGCGGCACCGCCTGCCAGTGCGGCAATACCCAAGGAGCCTGTATAAGCAAAGGTGTTCAATATGGTTTTGCCAGCCATGTTTTGATGCAGCCAGCTTCGCAAGGCGCGTGTATCAATATAAAAGCTCGCATCTTGGTTTACTCTAAGGTCTAGAGCATAGTTGATGTCGTTTTCAGTGATTGACTTTTCAAGTTGATTGCCATATATAGTGCTTCCACGGCGTGCTTCAGGGTCTGGGGAAATTCTCGTTTTGACCAGTATGCTTTTAACCCAGGGCAATTCACTTTGATACCAGTGTTGTAGGTCATCAAGTGTGGTTTGGGCTTTTTGGGCTGGGTCAGCGTAGTTGTAGAATACTAATGTTGATCCATAGAGATCAACGAGCAGGTCAGGGATTCCCTCATAAAAGCCATTTAATAACCTTAAAGCTGATCTGTGCTGGGGGTCAATCAAAGGTTTACGATGATTTAGTGTCCTCTGGAGTATGTTAATCTGTCCTTGATTTAAACTCACGTTCTTATCTCCTGATGAGATTATATCCTACGCAGATGTTAGTATATAATTAATTTATTAATAATTGTTTAGAACAACGAAATGCTGATCACCGTGATAATCTTTTTAGAGAAGTTCAATCCCGTCTTACAGGCTCTTTTTGCTACCTTATTTACTTGGGCAGTTACCGCTTTAGGGGCTGCGTTAATATTTACAGCAAAAGATATTAGCAGGAAGCTGCTGGATGGTATGTTGGGTTTTGCTGCAGGTGTTATGATAGCAGCTAGTTATTGGTCCTTGTTAGCTCCGGCAATTGAACTTTCGCAGGATCTAAATGTGCCCAGTTGGGTGCCTGCCACTGTGGGATTCTTGCTTGGTGGCTTATTCTTATTCGCTGCGGATAAGACTCTTCCTCACCTTCATTTAGGGAATGATCTTAGTCAGGCTGAGGGAATCAAGACTTCCTGGCAGCGTAGTGTGCTTCTGGTTTTAGCCATAACCTTACATAATATACCCGAAGGTTTAGCTGTCGGCGTAGCATTTGGAGCAGCCGCGGTTGGTCTGGAAGAAGCTACACTGGCTTCCGCTGTTGCATTGGCTATTGGTATTGGTATTCAGAACTTCCCGGAAGGATTAGCGGTTTCTGCTCCGTTACGACGAGAGGGAATGAAATCGGGTAAAGCTTTTTTGTTTGGTCAGTTCTCGGGTATGGTTGAACCGATTGCAGGGGTTTTGGGCGCTGCTGCGGTTCTGTTGATGCGTCCGATATTGCCTTATGCCTTAGCTTTTGCGGCTGGCGCAATGATTTATGTAGTTGCGGAAGAGCTTATCCCGGAATCTAAACGGGAATCCCATTCTGACATTCCTACGATTGGTGTCATGCTCGGTTTTGCGGTGATGATGCTGCTTGATGTTGCTTTAGGATAATTGATTAATTAGGAATTGAGATAGGAGATTGATAAAGTAACAATTAAGCTTTGATTTGACCTTTTGCTTGATTGAAGTATCAGCCTTCTTTTACCCAAACGTGATAAAGTGCTAAATTTCCCTCACGACCATCTGAATAAAAGTGTGACTGAATTGTAAAACCGGTTTCCTGAGCCAGGTTTGATAGCTCTGGTTCATTAAATAGGTGTACATACCTTAAACCGATCTGGCCTGAATCTGCCTCTGCGCGCCAATCAAGCAGTGTATCCCCGGTTTCTACATCTCCCGGTGACATCTGTATTGACGCCCAGGGAAGAATACGTTTTCTCAGTCGCTGGCTGTTGGTGAACTGCCAAACAGAAAACAAAAAAGCCCCATTTGGTTTGAGAAACTTGTGAATTTTATTTATTAATACCTTGCGCATATTTGCGTCCGGTAAGTGATGCAGTACAGCAAATGTTGTAACGATATCGAAAGATACTTTAACCAATCCGGCATCCCAATCGTTCGTAGAAAGGTCTATTGTTTTAAAATCCATTTTGATTGATTGAATTGACCGATTTAATTCCTGCGCGTCTGCAAGAAGTTTTGGGCTAAAATCTAAACCCGTATAACTTCCGCAGAATCCTTGTTCAGCAAGGCAATGAAGAAATATCCCATTACCGCAGCCTAGATCAAGTAAATTCGCGGGTTCGGGGATATTCTCAATAAGCCGTTGTATGCCAGGTTGAACCTTGGCACGCGTTGTGGAAAATGATCTTGCAAAAGCAGAATAGAAATCAGTATTGATATTTAACAATTTCTCTCGAATTTCCTTTTCCATTTTGCAAGTATAGCAGGAATTCTTGTAATTGAATCAACTTGCGAGACAGGAAGCCTTCTTTATTGTTTTTCCCTGAGAGAGAGTTAATTAGGTAAAATAGAAACACCATGCGTGAGGAAATTTGGAGACAAAAGAGAGTTTATAGCGAAGAAAAATTGCAGCTTGCCCGTTTGGCACTTGAAGCAATTCGCAATGGTCTTGATGTTCGTTCTGCAATGAGACAATATCCGCTGCCTGAAGGTGGCTTTCTTGGCAAGCATGCATTGGTAAAGGTTTATCATCAATTGTTAGAAAGTGGGGAGTGGGATGAAGATTCAGCTTTATTGGCAAAGATAAGAATGAAGCCTGGCCGTACCCTTTCAGGCGTGACCATAGTTACAGTTCTTACACGGCCGCATCCTTGCCCTGGCGAGTGTATTTTCTGCCCAACGGAAGTGGATATGCCGCAGAGTTATCTTTCCGATGAACCGGGTGCAATGAGGGGTTTGCAAAATAATTTTGATCCCTTCAAACAGGTGTCAGTCCGTATCCAGGCTCTATATGAAGTTGGTCATCCAACTGACAAGATAGAGCTGCTCGTATTGGGAGGAAGCTGGAGCGCATATCCGCGTGATTATCAAGAATGGTTCATCAGGCGATGTTTTGATGCTATGAATGAGTTTAATCCTGATGACTTGGCTGATGGAGACAATCTGACCCAGGCTCAAAGTCGTAATGAGAATAGTGCCCGTCGCAATGTTGGCATGGTAGTAGAAACACGCCCCGATCTTATTACGGAGGAGGAACTTTCCTGGTACCGCTATCTTGGCGTAACTAAAGTTCAGATTGGTGCTCAAAGTTTAGACGATCGTATCCTGAAATTGAATAAGCGCGGCCACACTGTCGCGCAAACATTGGATGCTATGGCACTCTT
>JAUXFJ010000079.1 GCA_030620065.1 Anaerolineaceae bacterium | reverse complement strand
CTTGCGCTGCGCAACCACCTGCAAAGTATGCGCCACTCCCACCGACAGGAAGGAACCATACAACAAAGGCATCCACCCATCCCGTAAGCCCTCAAGCGTGGGTCTTTCAAAGAAAACCGCCGCGCCCAAACTCAATATCCCGCACACCAAAAACTGAAAGATCGCCAACCGCAACACCCCAACTTGTGGCGAAAAATAAGCAATCAAGTGCACATGTACAGCCCATAGCAGCGCACCCATAAGCACCACCAAATCATATTGCGATATGCTGAATCCTTCCCGCACGCTCAATAGATAAAGCCCAATCACTGCCAGCAAGGCACCTACCCAATTCAGCCAGGATGTCTTGCGCCCGATCAACAAGCCCATAATCGGCACCAGCACCACATACAAACCTGTGATGAAGCCTGCCTTGCCAGCTGTTGTACCCACCAACCCCATCTGTTGTAGGGACGCACCACCAAAAAGCACCAAACCAGTAAACATGCCGCCTAACAAAAATGTCCTCGACTTGAAAATCTTATCCTCTCCCCCTAAGCTAGGCTGTTTCTTAAATAAGCACGCAGCCCCCAGCAACGCAGACCCACCCAAAAGAAAGCGTACCGCATTAAATGTAAACGGCCCCATATGGGTCATGCCTACGCGCTGCGCAACAAAAGCAAAACCCCAAATGGCGGCCGTTAGCAGCAATAGCAGATCGGCTTTCAATCTCTCGTTATCATCCTCTCATGTGGCTTTTTAAGACTGACGGTTATACCAAGTATAACGAATCTTGCCAAAACTCATCTTTCCATATATGACGCAATACACATAATAACTCAACCGCTCAGCGGCAGCCTGAGTGTGAAGACCGCTCCGCCTTCAGGATGATTCGCAGCACCTAAACTGCCCCCATGTGCTTCAGCTAGCTGACGTGCAATGGCAAGGCCCAACCCCGTCCCGCCCTTAGCTCGTTCACGTCCCTTATCAACACGATAAAAGCGTTTAAAGATTTTCTTCAATTCTTCTTCTGGAATACCGGTCCCCGTATCGCGCACACTCAAAGCAGCCATTTGCCCATCTTGATAGAGATTTATGAAAATTGATGCGTTTTGCGCTGTGTAGCGCTGTGCGTTTTGAAGCAGATTATGCAAGATCTGTTCAATCCGCTCTGGATCAACATTAACCGTTCCCAATCCTACCTCAAAATCCTGCAAAACTTTGATCCCGCTTGAAACAAATGCAGCTTCAAACCTGGCAATAATCGCCAAACATAATATTCTCAGGTCTACAGGCCGTCGAGTAAGAGAGAGTTCCCCAGAATCAGCCAAAGCAAGTGTGCGTAGATCGCCCACCAAACGTGCTAATAGATGATTCTGTTCAATGATTGGTTTAATATTCGCCTGCGTCAACGGATAAATGCCATCCTGCAGCGCTTCCAAATTCGCCTGCTGCACAGCCAGGGGGGTGCGCAACTCATGAGCAATATCCGCTGTCAAGGCGCGCCGCTGTTCTTCAGCCTCTTGCAATGAGGTTGCCATCTGGTTAAAAGTGCCCCCCAGGTTTGACAATTCGTTTTTACCTTTGATATGTACACGCTGGCTAAGGTCGCCATCCGAAAGGCTGTCAGCCGCTCTCGTGAGCACCTTAACAGGTCTCAGCACCATTTGAGCTAAGATCAAAGCCAGAATGATTGCAATCCCACCCGAAATAAGTGCTGCCACGGTCGCCGCGGACTGGATGCGCTCAACAAGTTGTGCTTCAAAATTAGTTGGTAGCTGCGGGTTTCCCCCCTCCGGGAGAAGATAGCCAACTGTTACGCCGCCATTATCAATCTGGATGGCTTCCTCTAATTCCACCTCGCTGATGAAAAGACCCAGCTCACTCTCCTCTGGACTGTAAACAATAACCCCATCCGCATCTGTCAAACGGTGTCCTGGTCGTCCAAGGGACCCCAGCCCAATTTCGGATGCAGCGTTACCATGCGACAAAGACTCTTCTTGTGGCTCGGCAACGGATTCTGCAAGAGGCGCTCCTTCATTAACAATCTCATCCCCGCCTGATTGCGTCGCCCCATGTCCAGGTCCCATCCCGCCGCTCTCTTCCCCTCCACTGCCTTCACCAGTACCTTGCCCCTCACCAACACCATGCCCTGCACCAGCATCCTGCCCGGAACCAGCACTTTGCCCTTGCTCGAGCCCCTCACTGGCAGTCACCGTTGCATTGCCTTCCTTGGAAACAAAAACCTCCACAACCCCATCCCAACTTTCCTCTGCCTGATAGTAGTCTTCAAGATCGGTAACCAGGGTCTCGACGCCTGCTAAAGCACCTCTTCCCAAAAACCCCTGCACTTCTTGTTCAGCTGTAACGCTTGCAGCAACCAATACACTGCCTAATGCAACCAGGATAATAATGCCAAATGATAATAACAATCGTAAACGCATCTTAATCCTCAGTTTTCACAAAACGGTATCCCACGCCAAAAACCGTTTCAATAAAACGTGCATCTTTCGGTTTTTCACCTAATTTACTGCGCAGATTCTTGATATGTGCATCAATGCTGCGCTCATAACCTTCGTAAGCGTTGCCCTGACTGGCTTCCAATAGCTGCAGCCGGCTGAACACCCTGCCCGGATGCCCTGCCAAGGTCTCCAAAAGGGAAAACTCCGTCGGTGTCAGTGCTACCAGTTCCCCGTTGAGCTCAACCCTGTGTCCATCTAGATCGATATACAACTCTCCCACCGTAATTTCCTGAGGTTCGACCTGTTGTTTAGAGGCGCGGCGCAATACGGCCTTGACGCGCGCCACCACCTCACGCGGCGAAAAGGGCTTTGTAATGTAATCATCCGCACCCAGTTCCAAGCCTATCAAACGATCCACTTCATCCACCCTTGCTGTAACCATGATTATGGGTGTGTCTTTCGTTTTGCGAATATTACGCGCCACCTCAAGCCCATCCATTCCCGGCAGGTTTAGATCGAGCAATACCAGGTCAGGATTTTCTCGTTCCCAAAGCAAAAGTCCCTCATCACCATTCAGAGCACCCAGCGTCTGATAACCGCTGCGCGTCAGGTAAGCTTGCAGTACTTTATTTAATTCTTTTTCATCCTCAATGACCAATATTTTTGCCATAATTTATCCAGTATCAGTTTTTGATTCTTCTGCAGAGATCTTATTTCCTTATGTACGTAACTCACAATTTAATACCCTCCTAAGGAGTAAAACGACAAGAAAAAAAACAAGCCTCATCTTTCATTGTATACCATTTTGCCAGACTTCTCTTATAATTATAGCCCCCCGACTCATAGCGACAACAATCTTCACAACATCTTCACATCATCTACAAAGTTTCTACAATCTCCTTTGATACTATAAAAAGCATAAGTCAAATTGGTATACATCGATACATAAATGCAGCATTTGACTCAATTAAGTAAAATTAACTAAAGAAAATAGTAGAAAAAGGAGTTTTAAATGGTTAAGAAAATATTCGTCGGGATTGTGATTGCAGCAGCGTTTGGTGCTCTCATGCTCGGAAGTGTCAACCAGGTTTTAGCAAATACTGATGTCAGCGGCAGCGTTGATGTTGACACTATGACACTAGACAACAACGCTGATGATCCATCTGGCACCCCTGAAGAAAAGAAAAATGAATATCTTTATCAATACACAAAGCGGGATGACCCAGATCATGTATGTGAGTGCTCCGATGAAGGTGGGGCCTGTATTCCAGAAATGGCACAGGAACAACATAAATACGAATATCAATACAAAAACCTGCCGGAAAACGGTGCCGGCAACGGCGAGGGCAGCGGTCCTCTAAACCCTGATGGCCCCGGTAGCGGCCCCGGTGATGGCACTGGTATGAAAAATGGCTCTCTGGGAAACGGTAACGGTACCGGGGAGTGCACTAAGTAATATCCACCCGCACTAACTTACGTATAAACCGCTGTAATCCTTTTGATTGCAGCGGTTTTCTTATGCTGACCTGCTGAAGGCGATCTTCACAACTTCTTCACACCGTCCACACAACTTCTGCAAGCCTCTCTGATACTATATAAAGTACAAATTAAATATTGGTATAAATTGGAATACAACAAAAATGAAAAAATCAAGTTTAACACCCAAATTACGTAATAACTGGCTGATTGATGTTGCCCTTTTCTTTAGTGCAACTTTCGCGCTGCTTAGCGGTATTTACTTCCTTGTCTTTCCGGTTGGCGGTTTTCAGGGCGGTCGTAATCCTTATTACGGCATCATTATTCTCTTTAGCCGTCATACATGGGGCGACCTGCATACATGGAGCAGCCTCATCATGACCGCAGTTGCTGTAGTGCACATCGCTATCCATTGGAAATGGATCGTTGGAACGACCCGCCGTATTTTTAAGGCCATCGTCCGCCGCTCTGAAACCTTAGGCACTCGTTTACTATGGAACATATTCCTGGACGCTATGATCGGGTTAAGCTTTATTATCTGTGCTATCTCTGGCGTTTACTTCCTATTCGTAGACAAGACATCCACAACAATATTCTTATTCAGTCGTACGGTCTGGGACCTGCTCCACACATGGAGCGGTATAACCATGAGCATGGCAGCAATCTTGCATTTCACATTGCACTGGAAATGGATCGTTAACGTTACAAAGAAGATGTTTAGCACCCCTAGAGCTAGGCCATCCATATCAAATCAAAATAAAGCATTTGACTCAATTCAGTGAAATCGACCAAAGAAAACAGGAAAAGGAGTTTGAAATGGTTAAGAAAATTTTTGTCGGTATTGTGATTACAGCAGTGTTTGGCGCCCTCATACTCGGAGGTGTCAATCGAGCTTTAGCAAAGAATGATATCGGCGGCACCAATGTCGGTAACGCCGAGTTGCCGAACAAAAACGCGGATGCTCCATCTGGCACCCCTGAAGAGAAACAAAATGGTGAATGCGACGGCCTCAACGGAGATCCACTTTGCAATCAAGAACAAGAAATGGTACAGGAACAACATCAATACGAATATCATAATCAATATCAATACACAACGCAGCAGAGTCCTGAGGGTGGTAATTCAAGCGAAAACGCCGGGCTGATGCAAGGCGGCAAGACGAGTAATGGAAAAAGCGGCGGCCAAAAGGGCGTCCAGTAATATCCATCCATACTCTCTTACGTTCAAATCGCTGTAATCCTCTTGATTACAGCGATTTTCTTATGAAGATATACTTAAAGCAATCTTTACATCAAGCTTTATGCGCCTACTGGCTCCAGGTCAAAAGGCACTCCTGCATCTTCACCAGCTTCCTTAAGCGAATCAACTACCTTCGTCATCAAGGGCACGCCCTCGCGGCGGTATTTGTTTTCCAATTCATACTCTTTCTCACCATGGATAAATATCCTCTGTTGCCCCGGCAATTTTGGTGTCGCTTTAAGTTCACGGATATAAGCATCCATATCCATCTTGAAGAGATCGACAGGCCTGAAATTTTCAATCTTGATTACTGCGAAAAAATGCCCGATATCGGCATGGTGTTTTTCACTTGGCTTGCCTACAGACTTGCCAAACGCCGCCCCTGAAAGCACTCCAGAAAGCAGGTCCACCATCAGCGAAAGGCCATAGCCCTTATAGCCGCGCATCTCCTCAGATCCGCCCAAAGGCAGCAAGGCCCCGTCGCCAGTCACTTCCCCAGGATCAGCCGTGATATGCCCATCTTTGTCAATCCCCCAACCCTCAGGAATCATCTTATTTGCTTTTTGATAAACTGCCACCTTGCCGATCGGCACAATACTGGTTGCCATATCCAGAACATATGGCCGCTCCCCACCTGCAGGTACAGCTACCGCAATCGGATTGGTGCCTACGGCGCCCCTCTTGCCAAAAGTTGGCGCCACAAGAGAGCGTGAATTCGTTAAACTGATCCCGATCATGTCATGCGGCAGTGCCATCATGGCGTAATAGCCTGCAATCCCAAAGTGATTGCTGTTTCGCACGGTCGTGACTGCCAAGCCCGCCTCTTCCGCTTTGGTGATGCAGCGCGTCATCGCCCGATACGCTACAGCCTGCCCGAGCCCATTGCCGCCGTCCAAGGCAAGTGTTGCAGCCGATTCGTTCAGTACCTTGAGCGGTGAAAGTGGGTCGATCAAATGTTTACGCAGCCGGTCACCATAATAGGTATGCAGGCGGATCACGCCGTGCGAGCTGATCCCGCGCAAATCCGCTGAGACCAGCACATCTGCCGCGATCTGCGCATCAATCTCCGGCACTTCCAATTTGCGGAAAAACTGCCTGACATAATCCTTCAAGTCCTCCACACGATAAGCGATCGTATCAAACATGCCCAAACCTCCACGCCATCCATCTTCTTAGTTCATTACATTAGAAATTCACTGCTACCACACCAACCCAATCATTATAATGCACCGCACCCAATCCAACACAGCAACATTGAATAAGTATGCTTGACACTTATGTCCCTTTTTCGTATAATACACCTTGCTATCCCTGGTAGCTCAATTGGCAGAGCGGGCGGCTGTTAACCGCTAGGTTAGAGGTTCGAGTCCTCTCCGGGGAGCTTTTTACCAAAAATGACATGTTTCTATTCGAACGTGTCATTTTGTTCTGTCTTTTTCCAGGCTAAGAATTCAAGAAATTCATTGAATCCTTCCGAAATATTCTCATTTCCTTTGCTATCGCCGAGCGCTGTTCGTGCCCCGGGCGCTTCGACGGTCAAGGGACTCGTCACCTCGCCCTTGACCGTCTCGTTATGCGCCTGGGGCAAGTGGTAAGCAAGAAACCTTCGGTTTCATGCTTACTGATGATTTTCATTAGTTAATGACCGAGGCGTCGCATATCTCTACACAAATGTAACATAATGTGACTTGATTGTCAAGAGTTAATTACGTATAATGCTACAATAGAGTAGAGATTATCGACAGAGGTTAATATGTATAGACAATCAAAAATTGATGATGCAGGTAATAGATATATTAGGGAAAAAATTAAGCAATCTCGGACAGAAGCAAATGAATCCCAGGAAGATCTCTCAAAGGCTTTGAATAAATCCCGGGTAACAATTTCTGACATGGAACGGGGTAGAGTAGGAATTAGTGCTTCTGAACTTGGTTTTATTGCAGCACATTATGACAAACCGATTAGCTATTTCTATCCACCCAGAGTAATAGTGAATCAAAATGAGTTATCACCACTTG
>JAUXFJ010000209.1 GCA_030620065.1 Anaerolineaceae bacterium | reverse complement strand
TTTTTTTGAACAAAGGCTTTGCGTGAAGTTTTTTGTTATTCGAGCAACATTCACCCCTCCCGAAACTCGCCAGAATTGGTCTTTTGTTCCTGCTTTAGTCTAGGGTTCAACACCCAAAGCCTGCAGTTCAACCTCAGCCACCCACCAGCCAGGGTGCCATTTAAGGGCTTCACGCAGATCTTCGATTGCGCCATCCACGTCTCCTAAAGCGATCTTGGCGCGTGCACGCCAGACCCAGGTCTCTTCAATAGCAGGTTCTATGGACAGGCTCAAAGTCTGATCAGCCAAACTGATCACATCGTAATAACGTCCGGTGTAATAATAAGCAAAATAAGGTCCGGTCTGATACCAGACTATGCGCCATGGGCGGTCGAGATAAGCCAGATCCTCATAGATCGCGAATGCCTGATCATATGCCTCTGCTGCACCTAGATAATCATCCATCTTCACCAGCATATTACCGCGCCCATACCAGGCGAAGAAGTTCTCGCGGCCTTGGGTAACATAAATCGCCGCGGAAACCTTCTCCGCTGTAATGGCAATATTATATGCCTCATCAGCCTGTTCACCCAAAAGCTGAATAACCTCGCTTTCACGGTCAGGGGGATAGATAACCATATACGCATCATCAAAGTGATGCCAATAGTGATCAAGTTCATCATAATCCAAACCCCGTTCGCCTTCATAGGAATCAGGAATGAAGAACTGCTTCTTGCCGTCATCATACCCGGATATAACCCCATAATGCCCCATCCAACCCTTCTTTTCTACCACAAACCCGCGCTCAACCAGTACCGGAAAACCAGCTGCTACAAAACTTTTAATTAAATCCAGATCGCCTCCATAACGCAGGATAGCATTAAGATCAGTTTGGGTTTCAACAAAATCGACCATTTCATAGAGCATCACATTGCGGTCTTGCTGATTGGGTTTAAGATAGGCTGCAGTGACATACTGGTCACCCTCCCAGCCCCAATATGAAAGTGCCATGGAAAGGTTAGCTGGACCGCAATTATTAAACTTCTGGTATTCATGCGTAATACCCTCAAGCCGGACTGCTTTTGGCAATTGGGTTGGTGTTGCCGAAGGCAGCGAGGTTTGACTGGGTGTAGGGCTAATGTAATTGGTCGGTGTTGCAGTTGGTGCAAGCGTTGCCGTTAGCTCAGGCGCCATTGCCGTCAGCGTGCTCTCGACCAGTGCTGACAACTCCTCCTGCTGAGTAGGATTGAACACCACCTCCTCTGGCGGATTAAAAGCATGAAAAATCTCTGCGCGCAAATTTTCAAACCGCCAGGCAAGCCGCTCATGCACAGGGGAAATAAAATAGATCCCTACCAGCACCAGGATGCTCACAATAATTATGCTCGGAATAAGGATTTTCTTGTTTTTAAACATGTTCGCATTATATCAGGATTCAATTTTCATTGAATCGGGTTCGATTAACCCTATTTTTGCACAACAAGATATAGAAAAAGCCCCTGGGTTATGACCAGGGGCTGTATACAGTCTTCGTAATAGTTATGCTTCGGTAAATTCACCCTCGATGACATCTTCATCTTCCTGGTCACCAGAAGATTCAGTCGGTGCGCCGTCTGCTTCACTTTGGCTGGCAGCTTGTTCTTGCTGGTAAGCCATCTGCCCAATCGCCTCCAGATCACTCTGCAGCGCTTGGGATGCATTCTGGATCGTCTGCAGATCATCCCCCTGGATGGTTTCGCGCAGGGTCTTAACTTTCGCTTCAACAGAACTGCGTTGCTCATCTGAAACCTTATCACCCAGGTCCTTAAGCAACTTCTCCGCTTGATAAGCCAGAGAATCGCCCTGGTTGCGTGCTTCGACCAGTTGTTTTCGCTGCTCATCTTCGCTACGGTGTTGTGTGGCTTCTTTCACCATACGGTCGACCTCATCTTTACCTAGATTCGTTGAGGCTGTAATGGTAACCTTTTGCTCCTTGCTTGTTGCTTTGTCTTTGGCAGTCACATTGATAATGCCATTTGCATCAATGTCGAAAGTTACCTCAATTTGGGGTATACCGCGTGGGGCTGGGGGAATACCGTCCAGACGGAAACGTCCTAAGGTCATGTTATCAACTGCCATCGTACGCTCCCCCTGCATGACATGAATATCCACCGCGGTTTGACTATTTTCAGCAGTTGAAAATACTTCAGTCTTCTTCACAGGAATAGTTGTATTGCGTTCAATCAGCTTTGTCATCACACCGCCCAGCGTTTCCACGCCTAAAGAGAGCGGGGTCACGTCCAGAAGAAGCACATCTTTAACATCCCCTGCCAAAACACCACCCTGAATGGCTGCGCCTATCGAAACAACCTCGTCCGGGTTAACGCTCTTATTAGGCTCTTTACCATTGGTCAGCTTGGTCGCCAGGTCCTGGATCATCGGCATACGTGTAGCACCGCCAACCAAAACCACTTCGTCAATCTTTGCAACCTTCAGACCCGCATCTTTGATAGCTGCCTTGAAAGGTCCAACACAGCGATCAACAAGGTGTTCTGTCATCTTCTCGAATTTAGCCCGCAAGAGCTTCAACTGCAGGTGCTTCGGTCCTGAGGCATCCGCCGTAACATACGGCAGATTAATCTCCGTTTCCATTACGCTGGTCAATTCTATCTTTGCTTTTTCAGAAGCCTCACGCAGCCGTTGTAGTGCCTGGCGATCCTGGCGCAGGTCAAGGCCTTGAGTTTTCTTGAATTCATCTGCAGCCCAATTAACAATCACCTCGTCCCAGTCATCACCACCCAGATGGGTATCACCATTTGTGGCTTTCACTTCCACCACGCCGCCGCCCACTTCCAGCAAGCTCACATCGAAGGTGCCCCCGCCAAGATCAAAGACAAGGATGACTTCATTCTCCATTTTATCCATGCCATAAGCAAGCGCAGAAGCCGTCGGTTCATTAATGATTCGCATTACTTCTAAACCGGCAATACGTCCAGCGTCCTTCGTGGCTTGGCGTTGGCTGTCATTAAAATACGCTGGCACCGTAATCACAGCCTGTGTGACCGGTTCTCCCAAATAAGTCTCAGCATCAGACTTCAGCTTGGCTAATATCATCGCTGAGATCTCCTGAGGGCTGTAAGTCTTGTCCATTATGGGGAGTTGTACGCGTGCATCTCCACCAGAACCAGCAACAACTTTAAAAGGCACCATCTTGCGTTCATTTTCAACTTCATCAAAGCGCCGCCCCATGAATCGTTTAATGGAATAAATCGTGTTTTCCGGGTTCACAACCGCTTGACGTTTGGCAGGGATACCGACCAGCCGCTCACTATTTTTATTGAATGCAACAACAGACGGCAATAGTCGAGAACCTTCAGCGGTCGGAATGACCGTAGGTGAACCACCTTCCATGATTGAAACCACACTATTTGTAGTACCCAAATCAATTCCAATGATCTTTCCCATTGACAATCTCCTTTCCTCCATTTTTAACTTAATCTTTTAATTTCTATAAGCTTAAGAATAAGCTTTAAATGCTAGAAGCCCATTAACATTTTCTAAGATTGATATTAATTAGACAAGCTTCGCACCCATTTTGATCGCGGTGCAGATACCAACCCTCACCGCTGTGATAAAATTGTTAACAATCC
>JAUXFJ010000025.1 GCA_030620065.1 Anaerolineaceae bacterium | reverse complement strand
GTTGAATTTGATGGAATAGCTATTCGATTCAAGATCGATGAAAATATGTAAAATAGTTCATGTGGGAGGTGCTTATTCCAGGAAGACCTCGACGTGTTCTCCGTCTTCTTCGTCAAAAACATCAACGACTTGACCGATCTCACCAGAATTCAGCCAGATTTTGAGAGTGTCTTCATCGAGTCCTTCAATTTCAGGAGCGAATTTTGCTCCTAAACGCAACCCTGAGCTGATTAGGGAAACCGGAAGACGAACATTTACGCGTGTTTTACCTGAATCTGAGTCGGTCACCCTCACTCGCAGGAAGCGTGGTTTGGGGATGCCAGTACCGAAGAGGGAGGGTTTGTCACTTGCAGATGCCCTGGATGTTTTGGGTTTTTCTTTGATCTCATCAAGAGCTTCAATCAACCTTGCCCCTTCAGCCGCACTGATCTTGCCTTCCTGGATCATCATTAATATTCGCATTCGTTCTTCTGTCGATGCCATGGTGTTATTTTCCTTTCTTGAATTCTAGTTCCAATCCCTGAAGCAGCTGCTGGGCTTGAATGGCGTTGATCTTGCCTTTTTCAAGGTCGTCAAGAATCTTTTCCTTATCTTCAGCAGTTAGTGTGGGTTCTTCGTCTTTTCCGGGTTCAAAGCCCAGCGCCCGGATGACCTCATAAAGTCGATTGCGGATGGTCGGATAAGAAAGATTGAGTTCATCCTCCATACGATTGAAGCGGCCTTCACAGCTTACGAAGGTTAAGATAAATTGACGCTGTTTGTCTGTGAGGTTGGCGAAAGGGCCAACGTTCGCTTGAAAGTGGCCTTCGACACTGGTGTCACAGTTAGGGCAGTAAAAGCGGGTCACCAAGATATCAGAATCGCATATCGAGCATTTTTCTGGTAGTCGATGCATTGGGTATCTCCTTATTGATTTGAAACCAGGTTGCCGAGAAAAAACTGCTTACCCTCGGAGTGCTGTTTGATTTTTCCAAATAAGCGGTTATAATAAGAAACGCAAAGTAAATATTTGATTGGCATATTTTTTTATTAGTGCCTAATCTTTAGAAAAATTAGGGGTGCTATTGATATTTCTGAAGATATTGTATCATATCCTCTCAAAAAGTCAATACCCGACTTGAGAATATTTAGAGAAAAGTGAAATAACCTTGATAAAACAAAATTAAGAGTTAAGATTATGTGTCGTATTGTGTTGGAGGGGCTCAAGTCTGTTTATGGCACAGGGTGGACGGTGGTAAAAAAATATTAGCAAAACGTTAATAAAACTGGAGAGGAGTTTGTGATATAATGCACAATGTTGATAAATATAGTCCTGATTACTGGACTGAATTAAAAGGAGATTTAAAATGAAAAACGTTATGACAACTGCAAAAACAGCTGGTGGGTTCAAAGTAGAAGTTAAAGCCCGCAACCATACCATGATCGTTGACCAACCTCAGCCGATGGGTGGTAAGGATGAAGGGCCGACCCCATTAGAGTACTTGTTCGCTGCGTTGGGTGGTTGCCTGGGTACTGTTGCGATGATCGTTGCAAAACAGGAACATCTCGAGGTTAATGGTGTTACTGTTGATATCGATGGTGATATTGATTTGGACGTATTAATGGGAAAATCTACCGAGAACCGAGCTGGTTTCGTTGGGCTGAATTTGAAATTTGACATTGATGCACCCAAGATGAGTGCAGCTGAGAAAGAAGCTTTCGTGGAAAAGGTTGATGCCCGCTGCCCCATTTCAGAAAACCTAATGAATAAAACCCCGGTCAATTTCGAGATTCTTTAATCTTTGAATTTCTACGTTTCGTAAAGCCGCCCCAAGGCGGCTTTTTTCTTATTAACCATGCTTGTTCAATAGACACAAGCTAATCGCATCTTATAAAGGATTCAGTCACGATTCGGCGGGCAGCATGTTTCTGTGTATAATGAAGAAGATATTTTAGCAAATGGAGCTTATATGCCAGTCAAATTAGTAGAGTGTATCCCCAATTTTTCTGAAGCAAGACAGCAGAGTGTGATTGATGTCATCGTTGAGGAGATTCGTTCTGTCGACGGCGTTAGAATTCTTGATCAGCATTCGGATATGGATCATAACCGTACTGTGATTACCTATATTGGTCCCCCTGAGGCGGTTGAGGAGGCTGCTTATCTGGCGATTGCGAAAGCATCTCAATTGATCGATCTTGATAATCATCAGGGTGAGCATCCTCGTATCGGCGCAACCGATGTGGTGCCCTTTGTGCCTATCTCAGGAGTGAAGATGGTGGAGTGTGTTGAGATGGCTCGCCGCTTAGGCAAACGCGTTGGCGAGTCGCTCAAGATCCCTGTCTACCTTTATGAAGAAGCCGCTACACGGCCTGAAAGGGTCAATCTTGAAAACATCCGACGAGGTCAATATGAGACACTCAAGGAGATTATCGCAACAGACTCCAGCAGGGAGCCGGATTTTGGCCCTAAGGCGTTGACTGGTGCAGGAGCAACAGTGATCGGCGCACGCCAGCCACTGATTGCTTTTAACGTTTATCTCACTACAGATGATGTCAGCATTGCAAACAAGATCGCACGCAGGGTACGCAACTCATCAGGTGGTTTCCATTTTGTAAAGGCAATGGGTGTTCTTGTAGAAGGGCGCGCCCAGGTGTCCATGAACCTGACAAATTATAAAAGAACGCCAATGGCGCAGGTTGTAGAGATGGTCCGACGTGAGGCGCAACGGTATGGCACAGCTATTCACCATTCGGAGATTGTAGGGCTTTTGCCAAATAACGCCTTGATTGATGCCGCGCAGTGGTATATGCAGATGGACCAATTCGAGAATCAGCAGGTATTGGAGACGCGTTTATATGAGGACCTGAATACTGCGGAAAGGCCGGAGAGTATAAAGGAGAGCAGCTTTTTGGATGAATTAGCTTCAGGGGCACCTGCTCCTGGTGGCGGGTCTGCTGCTGCGCACTCTGCGGCTGTCGCCGCTGCATTGGTTGCCATGGTGGGCAGGCTGACAGTGGGCAAGGTTAAGTATGCAGATGTTAAAGAAGAAATGTGGCAGTTGATCGAACGAGCGGAGGAACTGCGTAAATTGATGCTCGAAGCTGTTAAAAAGGATGCGGATGCTTTTGAAGCATTTATGAAAACAAAGCGTCTGCCAAAGGAGACAGAGGAACAAAAAGTTAGCCGCATTCAAGCGATCAGCGCTGCTTCGATCAATGCCGCAGCTGTGCCACTTGAAGTAGCGCAGAATGCTTTAATAATATTAGAGATGGCTTTACAAATGGCCAAAAAAGCTAATTTGAATGCGATCACGGACGCAGGCACTTCTGGAGCTATCGCTTATGCGGCACTCAAAGGAGCTGCTCTGAATGTGCGCGTTAACTTACTGGGGCTTGAGAAAGAAGCTGATCCAGCAAGGATGTTGAGTGAGTTAAAACAATGTGAACACCAAGCTGATAAAATGACGCAGCAGCTCCACCAGGTTTTGACTGAGCGCGGTGGTTTACATATCTAAAGCAGTCATCTATGAAACAGCGGTCATCGGAGTTATTGTTCCTTACAGTATGTGCCTTCATAATAGCAGTCCTTTCGAGCTGCTACACAAACTTGGTCGCACCACCGACTCCAATACAGACAATCTTAATAAAATCCAGCAATACACCTTCAGCCACAGTTGAGGTTGTGTTCACGCCTGTACCGACTGAAACCGAAACCCAATTATTATGCGAAACTGCAACTTTAACGCAAACTGCGTTGGCAAATACGCCAAACCTACTCCCTACAAATAACCCTGATCTTTGCAGCGAGATTTATTGCATTCTCGAGCATGATTTCTCGCTGCAGCGACCGATTTCAGGTAATGACAACGACTGGATCGACCGTTTTTATCCTTATGGCAGTACTGCAGGCGGTATTTATGTGCCTCACCATGGGGTTGAATTCAATAATGCCTCTGGGACAAGTGTTTTGGCGGCTAGTGATGGATTGGTTGTTGTTGCAGGGGACGATTTGACGATCAAGTATGCGGATTACAATAATTTTTACGGCAATCTGATTGTCATTGAACATGATCTGCCAAGGTATGCTGAACCAGTTTTTACCTTATATGGGCATCTCTCAGAAATAGAAGTCACAGAAGGGCAGTGGGTTGAAGCTGGCGAGCGGATTGGCGCAGTTGGGGCAGCGGGTGCTGCCATAGGCTCGCATTTGCATTTTGAAGTGCGCTTGGGCATGAATAACTATGATCAGACATACAATCCGGCTTTATGGTTGATTCCTAAACAGTCAACCGATGGGGCTCTGGGCATGTTAGCTGGTTTGGTTGTCAATCAGGTGGGGGAAGCACAGATGAACAGGCAGCTCACGCTCGAAGCCTTGGAAGAAAATGATAAAGGATGCAAACTACGCTATTATTTTGAGACCTACGCAGGCGCTGACTTGAACTCGAATGAACAGATACATGAGAATTTCGCTTTGGCGGACTTGCCAGCGGGTGATTACCGGCTTACTATGGTCGCCGGGAAGGTCTTTGAATTCTATTTAAGTGTTCACCCCGGAAAGATCAGTTTTGTCAGTATAAAAATACCGTGAAAATCCACGAGAGTGGATGAGTGAGGAGAAAATGGGATTAAAACCAGATCATTGGATAAGAAAAAAGGCTTTGCAAGAGCGTATGATCGAACCCTTTGAGGAGGGACAGGTGCGGGAGGGAGTGATTTCATTCGGTACTTCGTCTTATGGTTATGATATTCGCGTAGCCGATGAATACAAGATCTTTACCAACATCTATTCGGCTGTGGTTGACCCAAAGAATTTTGACCCGCGCTCAATGGTGGATTTTAAGGGTGAGATATGCGTGATCCCACCGAACTCGTTTGCACTGGCGCGCACGGTGGAATATTTTCGTATTCCGCGCAATGTGCTTACAATTTGTCTGGGGAAGAGTACTTATGCCCGCTGCGGTATTATCGTGAATGTGACACCGTTTGAGCCTGAATGGGAAGGTTACGTCACCTTGGAAATCTCCAATACAACGCCGCTTCCGGCGCGGATTTATTCAAACGAAGGCATTGCTCAGGTGCTCTTTTTTGAGGCGGATGATGCCTGTGAAGTATCATATGCTGATAAGAAAGGGAAATACCAAAAGCAGCAGTCGATTGCCTTACCGAAAATATAATCAGAGACAGGTTATGAAAAAGATCATTGTTGCATCAAAAAATCCGGTTAAATCTTCAGCAGTGCTGAATGCTTTTCGACGCGTTTTTCCGCAAGAGCATTTCGAGATCGAGGGTGTAGATGTTCCTTCTAATGTGCCCGATCAACCGATGAATGATCATGAAGCTTTGCAGGGTGCGCGCAACCGTGCAGAGGCTGCCCGTCAGATTGTACAAGATGCCGATTTTTGGGCTGGGTTGGAGGGGGGGGTTGATCAGGTTGAAGGGACTTGGGTGGCATATGCCTGGATTGTCGTCTTGTCTGGTGCGGGTGAAGGCCGGGCGCGCACGGGCATCTTCTCATTACCAGCTAAAGTTGCCCGGTTGATCCAAGAGGGCATGGAGCTTGGAGAAGCGGATGACATCGTCTTTGGCACGAATAATTCCAAACATGCTGGCGGCGCGGTTGGCCTTTTAACCGGGGATGCGTTGACACGTACTGAACTTTACACGGAAGGTGTTATTCTGGCGCTCATTCCTATTAAGAACCACCAGCTTTACTCTGATATACTTTGTTAACATACTTACTTTCGGTCTAGATTATCGGAATCAACAATTGGCAGATTGTCAGTTCTATCTGTTTAGGTGGGTATAAATTATTAGATGTGGTGATTAACCTTTAATATCTGATCATATAAGGAATTTTAGGGCTCGACGATTTCCGGCAAGCCATTTTCCTGGATCACGACAGGGATCAATTGATAATTTTCTACGCCTTGGGGTGAGAGCTGCACCTCAAGGATGGCAGTTTGGTTCTCGGGTTCAACGAATTCATCAAATACGAAATTACCCAGGCTGTAGACGATCAAACCATTATTATAGGTTTCAATGGTTTGCAGCAGATGCGTATGATGTCCGATCACCAGTGCTGCGCCGGCATCGATTGCTGTGTGTGCAGTATCGATCTGCTGTTGCGACGGATGTGGCTGACCTTCTATACCAAAATGTAACAATACGATCACCAGATCTGCAGACTTAGTAGCTTCTGCCACATCGGACTCAATGTTATAGCGATAACCCCAGGCAACACCGGGTTTATCTGGTCTTGCGACCCATGTTAGATAGTCATAATTCCAGAGTGGAATGTCAAGATATGCCAGGAATGCCAACCGCAGCCCGTTGCGTTCGATGATGACTGGGCTGCGCGCAGTTAGGCTGTCCATGCCTGCGCCAACGACGGCAATTTGCCTGGACTGTAGGACATCCAGGGTATCCTTAAAGGCTTCATGGCCGTAATCCAGCACATGATTATTTGCCAAGCTTAGCAGATCAAAACCAGCCAACACTAATGAATCAGCAGCAGCCAAAGGTGCCCGGAATGTATAGGTTTTTTCTTCGGCTCGGCCGCCTTCGCTGATCGCACATTCAAGGTTGCCAACTGTGATATCGGCACTACTGAGCAATTCAGCCGTATCGTTAAAAGGTATTTCAGGGCCATAGGTATTGATCATGTCACCGATTGCGCGCCCCAACATGATATCTCCGACTGCCATCAAGCTGATGTGCAGCGAGGGGGTGGATGTTTGCGCGATCGCAGTTGTGGGGGAAGGCAAAGTTGTGGTTGGTGTGAGGGCAGGTGTATTTGTGGCTAAGACAGCTGCGATTGATGGAATGGCAGTTGAGGGTGATTCCGTTGGAGCATCAAGCGTCTGAAGGGAGCAGCCGGCTGCTAGAAGCAGGACTAGTAACAATAGAAAGGCAAAAAGTACAGCCAATGATTTGTGTTTTTTATTTTCCATTTAAGATCATCCTGAACTTCAAAGTATTATACTGGATGATGTATCGGTTAATGTTATCCTCGACAGGTGGTATAAGGGTAATCCATTTGTCACTTACCTGTAGTAGTATAGGCTTAAGCTCAGGTTTATTCAATTGCAAGTGGCAGCATTGCTTGACATTAATTCAATAAAGACGGATAATTTACTGACCTTTTTATGGGAGAAAATAACTCCAGATAGTAATGTAACTGACCATTTAATTTATGAAGGGTTTTGATGAAAGCTAAGGAAGCACCATTTTGGGAGACTAAAACACTTGAAGAATTGAGCAGTGAGGAATGGGAATCTTTATGTGATGACTGCGCTAAGTGCTGTCTGCATAAGCTGGAAGATGTTGACAGCGGTGTGGTTTATTATACGAACGTGGTCTGCCGCTATTTAGATATGGATACTGGTCTTTGCACAGATTATGAACATCGACACGAGCTTGTGCCTGATTGCGTGTTCCTCACGCCAGAAATGGTTAGAAATGTAAACTGGCTGCCGAAGAGCTGTGCCTACCGGCGGATAGCAGAGGGTAAAGGTTTAGCCTGGTGGCATCACCTGATTTCAGGAGACGAGAACAGTGTACGCATGGCTGGTATATCAATCTTGGGAAAAGCTGTTTCCGAGGATGAGGTGGATTTGGCGGATCTTGAAGATATGGTTGTTAACTGGTTTGAGTAAGTATTTCCACTAGAAAATTTCTAATCCTGTAATAATCAGGACGATTAAGATTGGTGTATAATTAAATTATCTCAGGTTTATTTACCAGCTATCATTGCGGCATGGATTGTTGCAGGTAAAGAAGATGACAATAGATAGATTACAGAGTCAGATTAAGAAAAATAAACTCCTGATCGCGGTTGTTCAAGCGCAGGATTGTGATATTGCAATGGAGGTGCTGGAAAAAGCTTCTTTTTCAGTGACACGTTTACCTAGCGTGGGAGGGTTTTTAAGCAGGCGGAACGCTACACTTCTAATTGGCTCACCCGAGGAAGAATGTCCTAAAGCCATGGAACTGCTTAAGAAAACTTGCCGTAAACGTGTAGCATTTATCGCCGTACCAATCGAAAACTCACCTCTGCCAATGCCAGCGCCTACGCCGGTTTCTGTAGGTGGGGTAAATCTTTTCATATTGGATATCGACCATTATGAGGAAGTCTAACGATGAAATTGATCATTGCGATTATTCGAGATGAGGATAATGATGTAGTTTCAAGTACCTTGACGAATGAGTCATTCCGCGTTACGTTCATCGCTTCAACTGGTGGTTTCTTACGCAGTGGTCGCAGCACTCTCTTGATCGGTGTTGAAGATGAAGGTGTGCCACGTGCATTGGAGATCATAAGAGAATGCTGTACTCAGCCTGCAGATGCCAAACAGAAACGAGCAACGATTTTCGTGCTGAATATTGCAGAATTCATCCAGCTTTAAATTTCTGTTTTAGGAGCTTATTTATTATTTTAGAGTATAGTTAAGTAAATTACCTCAATTACCATGATTTATCTGTCAAGTATCAACGTGAACCTTCGCTGTTTGATAAGCTAAGCAAACTAGTTCAGTATAAAAAAGGAGAAAACGAACATGAAATTCGGAAAAGCTTTTAATTATATTTTTAAAGACCCCGATTGGTTTAAAAAGATCATCGGCCCAGCATTATGTGCTTTGATCCCAGTGATCGGTCAATTTATCTTGATGGGATATTTACTCAAGGTTACCAAGAATGTCATTGGTGGTGATGAAGATTCCCCTTTGCCGCAGCTTGATTTTGGGGCTGATCTTGGGAAAGGATTTATGGGTTTTCTGATCACCTTCATTTATATGCTGCCTGTGAGCATTATCGGTGGTATTGCTGGTGGTATGAGTGGTGTAATGGCAAGTGCAGATGAAACCATGCTGATCGTCCTGGGGATCTTGGGTGCCTGCTTGGGTATTGTAGCTCTAATAATTGCCCTTCTGATTTCTTTGATCATGCCGATCGCAATTGCCAATTATGCTGCTACGGATGAATTTGGGGCGGCTTTCCGCTTCAAAGAGCTCTTCGGAATGCTCAAGAGTTCCTTCGTTTCCTGGCTGCTGGTTCTGGTGGGTGGTCTCTTGGGCGGGCTGATTGCACCTTTAGGTTTGATTGCCTGCGGCATTGGTGTGCTGCTCACGTCAGCCTACGCTGGATTGGTGAGTTACCACCTGATTGGTCAAGCGTACAATGTATCGAAGGCACCTAAGCTGGGTGAGACCGAAGTTTAACTGAATACAATTTCTGGCACAGGTTTCATGATCGCTGTGCCTCATGAAACTCCTCGACCTGGTAGGTTTTTACTTCCAGGAGCTGCTCATGCCATAGGTTGGGTGTTGAACCCATCTTCATGCAGAGCTGGCTCAAGAAGTCTACCGGATCGGGGAGGTTTTTCCATACCTGGGGCAGGAAGGTTGCACGCCGGAAGCCATCTTTCAGGATTACCCCGTCAATACCAGGGCGTAGCCTCTGGAGCAGTTCATCAGAGCTTTGATACTCGAAGACTTCAGGCTGTGAAAGACGAGAGATCTCTATTGAGATTTCATCAAGTTCTCGAGGGGTAAGCGAGGGGAAGCGGTAATCTTCTAAAGCGGCGGCAACTGCATGTTCCTGTACATCCAGCGCCAAGGCCTGGTATGCTTCCAGGGTGCCAATGCAGCCACGCAAATTCCCAGCCTTGGTGATGGTTACGAAGGAGGCTCCGTCTTCTTGTAATAGCACCGGTAATGTGCTGAGGTCAAGATTAATTTTAGCTTCACCTTTCACGGCTTTTACGATTGATTCTCTGGCGATCTTGAGTAGGGTTGTTTTTTCTTCAAGAGTGAGTGATCCTGGCATCAATACTGCAACTTTCTATCTGGCGCGAAGATCTACTCTGTGGCTTTGCCAGCATCCAATTGGAGGCGCCAGATCAATCCCCTGTTGGATGAGGCAGGTATAATTATATCCGCGGATACAGAAAGGACCATGGATTACTGATCTGTGATGTGATCTGTTCATAATCCTGCTGATTTCAATTACCCTGTCAGCGGAAGGGATTATAAGGTAAGATTTAACAAATGGAAAAAGACCTGAACCCCCAAATTTCCGAAGTACAAGAAACGCCTGAGATGGAATCAGAAGCACCTGCTACGAGTGCAGATCGTCCACGAAATGGCTTTTCCACGTGGCGGATCATTCAGACGGTTATCAGTGCAGCTTTTGTTGTAGCGACGCTTTTCACGGTCTGGATGCCCGGCAGTTTGGTCTCAAAAAGCCTTGAGGAACGCATGTCTGAGGCTGTACTGGCTGAAAACATTGCTTCTGATACTCTGGGCACACCAGAACCTGTGTCGGCTACTTTCCCCAACAATCGGATCGGGATCGTGGTTGGCCATCTTGGGTATGATAGTGGTGCTGTGTGCAGTGATGGGCTTCGGGAAGTTGATGTGAATAACAGCATTGCCACATTTGTACAGAAGCGCTTGATTGAATTGGGCTATCATGTGGATCTGTTGGAAGAATTTGATGAGCGTTTAAATGACTACCGCGGTATCGTACTTTTATCAATTCATGCTGATTCCTGCGTATACATCAATGATCTGGCAACGGGTTTTAAGGTTGCAGCGGCACTTTCTGAAAAAAATTTTTATAAATCTTCACGCTTTGTGAATTGTTTATCAGAGCGTTATGGTACTGTTACAGGACTGTCATATCATTACCAATCGATTACAAATGACATGACCTACTATCATGCCTTTGATGAGATTAACTCAGGAACTACAGCGGCTATCATTGAGGTGGGTTTTCTTAACCTCGACCGGCAAATCCTTACGGAAAATCCGGATCTGATCGCTGAAGGCATTGTAGCGGGGATACAATGTTTTATCAATAATGAAGTGATCAAACCCACACCCACAACCCCAGGACAATGAGTTCAAAGATTGAGACGGCTCGGCAGTTAATACGAGATGCTAAAAAAGCGCTCGAACGCGGCGACCGTATGACAGCCCGACAGCTTGCGCAGCGCGCTGCTGTGTTAGACTCGCGCAATTTGGATGCCTGGCTGATTTTGGGTGGACTTGCTGATCCGCGAGGGAGTGTGGTTTATCTCAAACGGGCTTTAGAGTTGGCACCGCGCAGTCAGCGTGTCAGGGAGGCAATGCATTGGGCAATCCAAAGGCTGCGAAAAAGTCCGGAAATGCGCTGGTCGATCGAGTATACACAGCCAAGGAGGTTGGAGAAGCAGCGCCGACTGGAATATCCGCAAAGCTTCATGCGGGTCAGGCGTAGTCCTGTCTGGCTTTGGGCCATCTTGGCAAGCCTGTTGATTTGCGGACTGATCTTGGGATTTGGATTCTTACCAATTGATTTTGCGGCAGCGCAAAATAACCGCAGCGCTTATGTGCCAACGAATCTCTTCAAGCCCTCATTGACTCCTACGCCAACAAACACGCCAACACCAACGCCCACGCCGACAGCAACTCCTACACCGACTGCAACACCTACGCCAACACCTACCTCTACAGCAACACCTGTTCCGACAGCTACCAACACCAAACCGCCGATAGTAATCATCTTTGACGATGACAAGTGGATCGACATTGATCTTTCAGCTCAGCGCCTTTATGCATATGAGGGTGAAGGAGTGGTGCGTTCCTTCCTCGTCTCAACCGGTACGTCAGCACATCCCACAGTGACCGGGCAGTACCATGTGTATGTGAAGTATCGCTATACCGATATGGCAGGCCCCG
>JAUXFJ010000156.1 GCA_030620065.1 Anaerolineaceae bacterium | reverse complement strand
CCGCTTGCAGGCGCCTCAACTTCACTTGTGATCTTGTCTGTTTCAATTACGATGACAGGTTCGCCCTTTTCTACCTTGTCGCCCTCTTTTTTAAGCCACTCAATGATAGTGACCGTTTCCTGGTCCATATCCATTTTTGGCATGATAAAGGGTGTGGGCATATTCATCTCTCCTATCAATACTGATTATTCAAAATTGCACGGATCTCACGTTCGATATCCTCTTCCTGGGGAACAGCAGCAGCTTCCAAATTCCGGTTGTAGGGTATCGGGATATCCTTGCCCGTCAAGCGTCGCATCGGAGAATCCAGGTAGTCGAACGCCGGGCTCTCAGAGACAGATGCCATTACCTCTCCAGCCCACCCACCCGTCTTGACCGCTTCATGCACAACAAGTAAGCGTCCCGTTTTCTTGACTGAACGGGCAATTGCATCTGTATCTAAAGGACGCAGGGTGCGGGGGTCAATGACTTCAATGCTGATTCCCTCTGTTTCCAGTTTACGTGCCACAGCTATGGATTTCTGCACCATAATTCCTGAGGTTACTACAGTGATATCGCGTCCTTCATGTTTTATATCCGCAACACCGAGGGGAATACTGTATTCTTCAGCCGGCACTTCGCCTTTGATTTTGTAGAGCAGTTTGTGCTCAACAAAACAAACCGGGTTTGGATCCCGAATACTGCTAATCAAAAGACCTTTGGCATCATAAGGGGTGCTGGGTGCAACAACCTTGATCCCCGGAATATGCATCAGGATACTCTCTAGTGACTGGGAATGTTGAGCTGCCGCTCCAGTCCCGGAACCAGATGGCATTCTGATGACCATCGGCACTTTGGCTTTACCGCCGAACATATATCGGGCTTTTGCAGCTTGATTGACCAATGGTTCCATAGCTAAAAGGACAAAGTCCATAAACATTAGTTCTGCGATCGGCCGCATCCCAACCATGGCCGCACCAGCTGCTGCACCAACAATAGCCTGTTCCGAAATGGGGGTTTCACGGATACGCTCAGGACCAAACTCAGCTAACATCCCCTGGCTGACGCCGAAAGCGCCACCATAAACACCAATATCTTCGCCAATCAGAAAAACTCGTTTATCTCGACGCATTTCTTCAACCATTGCGTCGTGAATTGCTCCGCGGTAGGTAATTTCAGGCATATACCCACTCCATAACGTCTTTAATTTCAGGTTCTGGTGAGTTTTCAGCAAAGGTGACTGCCTTTTCAATCAAGGCTCCCATATCCTGATAAATCTCCTTTACTTTCACATCATTAATAAGCTTTGCATCGATTAACAACTTTTCAAATCGCAAAATAGGACCTCGTTTTTTCCAGGCTTCAATTTCTTCTCTTGAGCGATAAAGATTTCGATCGCTTTTTGAATGTCCAAAATAACGATAGGTTTCCACCTCAATAAAAACCGGACCTTTACCGGTTCGGGTATACTCAGTTGCGTTTTTCATAAATTCGTACACAGCCAATACGTCATTGCCATCAATGAAATATCCCGGAATGCCATGCGCAAGGGCTCGATCTTTAAAAGGCACTTTGGATGACACACGGGCGACTTCCGCTGACATGCCATAATGATTGTTCTCGCACAGATATATAACAGGCAAATCCCAAATAGCAGACATATTAAGAGACTCATGAAAAATACCTTCATTTGTCGCCCCATCGCCAAACAACACTAACACCAGCTGGTCTGTCTTCTGCATTTGGACAGCCAGACCAACGCCCGCAGCCAGTTCTATCCCGCCTCCGACAATACCATTTGCACCCAGATTATTGGCAGTGATATCGGCAATATGCATCGAACCGCCCCGGCCATGACAATAGCCTGTTTCCTTACCGAGAAACTCTGCCATCATCTTGTTTATATCAGCACCACTGGCAATAAAATGTCCATGACCGCGGTGATGATTCAACAGATAATCGTCATCCCGGGTGACGAACCCTGCACCAACAGCAACTGCTTCCTGACCTGCCGAGAGATGCATGGTTCCATGCACTTTTCCTAAGGCATACAATTGGTCCGCTTTTTCTTCAAATAGGCGAATCTTTATCATTGTGCGGTACATATTCACCAAGGTATCATTGTCAAGACCTAATTCTTTTGCCTTCTTCAAAACATCTTCTGTTTGTAAATTGTCGTATGCTGCTTTAATTTTTTCAGTTCCCATATTCTTTCCTGTTTGTTGCGGCTTAATAATCATCTAGCCGAATTTTCATTCATAACATCTGCTGCAAGGACTGCACGAACTGTTGTTGCATCCGCAACAAGAATGTTGATGTAGCCGCCGCGTAAAGCACCAAGAATAGGCTTCACTTTCTCCGCTCCCCCAGCGACGCCTATCCGAATGGGGATTGCTTTAAGGTTATTCACGGGAATCCCAATTAGTCCTGCCTGGAATTCAATCGCTGCGTTATTGCCCCCAATGTCAAAAAACCGACCACACACATCCCCCACAGCACCTGTTTCCTGGACAGCCAACATCTCTTCTTTCTTCACATAACCTGATAGATAATAGCTTGAATTAACCGGGTCAGCACTTCCTACACCCAAAAGAGCAACATCTGCTTTTTTTCCAAAAGCCAGGGCTTCCTGAATACTTTTGTTTTCAAGCAGAGATTTTGCGATGGATTGATTCTCAACCAGGAAGGGCGCATTGAGGTAAATGCCATCACCGCCGAGTTTTTCCTCCAGCCTGCGTATGATCCCATGACCATCGTAGTCTTTAATGCGTGCCCCAAGTGCCCCAAGCAATTGAGCTATTTTGATATTTTTGATAAATCGATCCAGGGAGAGTTCTTCCACAGTGGCGCTAATAGCAGTTCCCCATGACGTCCCGAGGATGAAACCGGGCTTTAATTGATCAACCAGAACTTTTGAAGCAACTTTACCCAAACAAGAAAGAAGATTTGTGCTGCGTCCGTTTTCAATGACCCTGGCCTGAATCAACTTATAACGCTCGCATAATACTCGAGCAAGATTCCGATCTTCTTTTATAGGACGATTGATTTGGATATTGACGATACCAGCATCACGGGATTCAGTAAGCATACGCGAGATCATAGATCTAGTAACCCCTATTTTCTTCGCAATCTGTGCTTGGGTATTGCCCTTCAGAAAATACATTTCAGCCACATCGGCGAGCAAGTCAACCCGATCTTTGCCTTGTCTTTTCTCTGACACGCTTACTCCAGTTTCACATATGTCCCGCAAAGTTCACACATGTGAGTTTAACACATGGTTAATGGATCCGTCAAGGAGCACTCACCATCCGATGCGTTTTTAAGAAACGGCGCTGTAAGTTAGTAGCCGTTTTGACGCCCCGGCAAAAGGCTATAATATCCAAACCTCAACCGTTTCCTGTGCTAAAATATCTCCACCTGACCTATAGCAAAAAGGCAATCTTATGACCAGAAAAACTTTCATGCTCATCCTGAGAATCGGCTTTGTCATCCTCCTGGCAGCCATCGTCCTGCCGGTCGTGCTTGATTACTTCAATCAACCATCCCAGGAGGATACCGTCATCGCCTATAACGCAACCACCGTCTACGCCAGCGTCGAGGAGATCATCGAAGAAGGCCAGATTACCCTGGGGGAAGTCACCCAACCCTACCAGATCCTTTCCGTACAGGTGCTGGAAGGACCGCACGCCGGCGAAAGTTTTCAGATCGATTTTGGCACTCGACAGGTGCGTAGCGAAGACATCCGTATGAAAGTCGGCGATAAAATCCTGGTCACCGTTTCAGAAAATCCCACTACCGGGGAAATCTCCGCTCATTTCACAGATTTCGAACGGCGCTCTTCACTGGTCTGGCTCTTCATTATTTTCTGCCTGGCAAGCGTCCTCATCAGCGGCTGGAAAGGCTTACGTTCACTGCTTGGCATCCTCGTCAGCCTCTTTGTGATCATTTTCATAATTCTGCCCGGCATCCGGGATGGCAAGGACCCGCTCATGGTCACCATCCTGGGTACTTTCCTTTGCGTTGTTTTGAGCATGTACATTACCTATGGCTGGACGGTCAAAACCCACGCCGCCGTATTGGGCTCCTTGCTGGCGCTTTCTATCACCGCCGTGCTGGCGCTGGTCTTCGTCAACTCAACCCGCCTGACCGGCTTCGGGGATGAAAATGTTTTCTATATCGCCCAATTGACCGGCAATCAACTCGACCTGCGCAGTCTGCTCCTCGCTGGCATCCTCATCGGAACCCTGGGCGTCCTGGATGACCTGGTTATCGCACAGTCTGCAGTAATCTTCGAGCTTTACCGCAACAACCCCGGGCTTAAGCTCATACCCTTGTTTCGCTCAGCCATGAACATCGGCAAAGACCATATCGCCGCTACGGTCAACACACTCGTTCTGGCTTATGCCGGCGCGTCCCTGCCCATGCTGCTGCTGTTTTCTTTCCACAATATCGATTATGGTCTTGTTGACAACATCGAGTTTATCGCCGAAGAGATCGTGCGCACGCTGGTGGGTTCGCTGGGGCTCTTCGCATCCGTCCCCCTGACCACTTTCCTGGCAGCCCTCGTCGCTGTTAAT
>JAUXFJ010000154.1 GCA_030620065.1 Anaerolineaceae bacterium | reverse complement strand
GGATTCAATCCATGGATCCCTTCCAGAATGATGATCTCGTCCTCATGTAGCTGCACCACCTCACCAGGTTCACTCATCCCACTCTTAAAATTAAATTTAGGCAATTGTACCTTTTCGCCTGCGATCAACCCTTGAATATGTTCATTGAGAAGCTTGCGGTTCAAAGCATCGATCGATTCAAAATCAAGTTGCCCGTTTTCATGCCGTGGCGTAAGCTCGCGGTCTACAAAGTAATTATCCATTTCCAATGCAAATGGCGAAAGCCCATGCGTCAGCAACTGGATTGTCAAGCGTCTTGAAAATGTTGTCTTCCCGGAGGAGGAGGGTCCCGCGATCAGGACCACGCGCACCTTATCCCTAAGTCGTTTAATTTCTCCAGCTATCAATGATATCTGCTGCGTATGCAATGCCTCAGAAACTAAAATAACTTCACGGATACGGCCTTCCGCAATAGCATCATTTAAAGCGCCTACGGAGGGTATACCTAGTTTAGTGAGCCAATCTCCATACTGCCGAAAGGTTTTTAATAATGTCGGATAGTTCGTCATAGGGGTTAACATATTCGCGGCATTCCTTCTTGGGTATCGCAGAATATAAGCATTCTCAACTGGAACCAGCTCAAACCATTTTAGATAACCGGAGGATGGCACCATGTACCCATGATGATAATCGCGGTGATTGCCCATTCGATAAAGCACAAGGTCCTTTCTCTGCCGATATGCTAACAAGCGCACTTTATCTTCTTGTTTATTTGCCTTGAAATAAGCTATCGCTTCCTCTAAGGGGACGATTTCTCGTACAAAATCAAGATCCTCCTCGACAAGCTCGCGCATCCGTTTTTCCAATCTCGCCAGATCTTGCACTGAAAGCGGTGTTCGATCAGATACCTGGCAGTAATACCCTCCAGAAGAAACCGAGTGGTCAATCGTTAATGTTGCACCCGGAAAGACCTTGCTAAATGCTGCTTCGAGTAAGAATGTCAAAGACCTGCGGTAAATACGCGCGCCATCCGTTTCAGCTGTAGTTATCGGCTTAACTTCCGAATCCATCGTGATCGGGCAGGTCAACTCTTTTAAGTTGTTATTGACAATTGCAGCAACGATTAATGGTTCTTTCTCATCTTGGATCATCTTCATAAAATCTTCGAGCTTGGCATTGCGCGGTCCTGTAAGGATTCGCCCATCAGGCAAAACAACCTCAACAGTTGGACGTTGTTCGTAAGCAATTTTGATTTTGTTTACCATTTAATATTCTCTTTTCCAACTTCAACCACCCAGCCATCCTGCATCAAACCGGGCGGTTGAAAGTCAAACGCTATTGATTGATCATAATCAACGGAATTATTACAAAATCATCAAGACTAAGTGAATCAACAGCCTTTGCACTTGAAGGGTAATTTGAAAGGATTTCTTCCTGCGTCGGTGTAACATCTACTGGCCATATCAGGTCAATGATTCGAGTATGATTATTATCTAAAGGCGCTCCGCCGAATCGATATTGCTCTGTAGTTTGGCTTACATCCCGCACCCTCCATATACCTGGAGAAGGATAACCCTCTTGCCCTAGCAGCACAGCTGCGTAAGCCCATGTTGCTGGGTCGCCTTCACCAAGGAAGTCCAACGGCACACGCACTACGATAGCATTCTTGCCAGGGTCGATAAATATCTTCATAGCACTGCTGGCTTCAGAAAAATCTTTAGGCTCCAAAGTATCAGCATCAGGAATAACAACCTGCGGATACCAACCTTCCATCCACACAGCATATTCCCAACCATTTTCTTGCGATAATACTGCGTTCCTGCCTGGCAGCAGCATCCTTGCACCTGTTGCAGCCCCAGGGTCTTTGTCAATGTACACATCCACCGTTTGCACTGAAAAACCATTCGGTGAACCCCATCCGTTTTCAATCGCGCCGTAAAGCGTTGTCGTGAAAATCAGGCTTGTCGCATCGTAAGCGATCTCAAATGACTTGACATCAAAGACCTGTTCAGCAAAAATACCATCTGTAGGATAGCTGTAACTGCCTGGTCCATGGTCATCACCTTCTGGGTCTTCGATCAAAACCAGTGTGGTCGCTTCGCCCATATTCAGCAGCATGATCTGTACTGGCCCAGCTGCCGGGAATATCTCGCCTTCCGGCATGATCAGAGAAACCAGCCCTAATTCGTCACCCATTTTCAACGCACCCAGCTTTTCCAGGGGAATGCTTACTTCAAGCACCAATTCAGCATTTGCTGCAGCACCAACCTGCTCTTCAGCTAACTGCCAACCCGATCCATCCGTATCATACATACCGACAGCTGAAGCACCTGGCGTCCATTCGAGCAAAGTTGTCGCTGAAATACCAAGCATTACCTCAGATTGGCTCGTTTCGTCATATGCAAAAGGATAGCGTCCATCTTGCTCTGGCACGTTTAAGTAGAAATTCACTTTTTGCCCATCAGCCAGCGGGCTGTTCATATCCAAGCGTAAATAAAGGTTCTCATCATCTAAAACATAATACAGCCCCTGAACAAACCCATTCTCAGAACCAGCGTAATAAGCTGCCCAAGACCAGGCATCATCCTCTCCAGCACCATCAATCTCAGGTGTCCCTGCCCCCATCAGTGGTGTAGTGGCACGTACAGGCTGCGGTTGAATGATCGGTACATTCAAAAATGCGGGCACCTCTTCGCCAAGTGATCGATACACTTGCATCAAAAGCTCGCGAAAACCTTGGTCAAAATAAGCATCCTGCCCTGAATCCTGGTCACTGCCATACCACCAGAACCAATCCGAACCCTCAGCAAGATACATATAATCAAAAGCTAAGGCAAGGCTTTCTACATCAATAGTCTTTTCGCCTGATTCATACATGCCAAGAAATGAGCGGACTTCTCCAAGATAGTTCCATGCCAAAGCCTCTTCAGTTTCGCCAATCCAGGTATCATAATTAGCGCTGAACCATGCGCCCGGGAACAGCTCATCTAGAGATCGCTGCTCAGGGAACATCTCCATGTACTCGGAAGGCGTCGCAGTCTGTAATTTATCGCTTTCGGAGAGTAATTGATAAAGCGTATTTAAGAAAACTTTTCCATCGTTTTCATAATGCTCCCAGGCATTCTCACCATCCAGGATCAGGCTCACCACATGCGGTCCTTCTATTCCTTCGCTAATGAACTGTTCCTGAATAGTTTCAAGCCTGGCAATAAGATCCTGTGCAGCTAGTTCCCCATCCATACCAGAGTAGGTGAAGCCAACCTTGTCAGACAGATTCCAGTCCCTGAAGAACATCGCCACTTGATTGCCCGTCTCATCTTGAACATAGTAGGGTCGGTAAAGATCATCCGCTTCAATGACATTCTCATTTACATCACGCGTAAAAGTATCGATGCCTAAAGATTTTGCCAGCACCGGCTCGCCAGTCTGCATCCATTGATAGCCGGCTTCAGCTACAAGCGGAACAATATCCTGTGCGACTGAACCTTCCCCAGGCCAAAGACCGCGCACATCCATGCCAAAATGAGCCTCATACATCTCAACACTCTTCTGCAAATGATAAACAGCATCTTGCGGGTACGCGAACCTTTCAGGCATCTCTGCACTCGGGTTGCCGACCAGCGCCAGATCTGTATCATAGATCAGCGGGAGGATCGGATGCGCATAAGGCGTTGCTGTAACTTCAATCTGACCTTTTTTCTGCAGTTCGGCATGATATGGAATCACCTCTTTGACGAGTTTCAATACTTCATCGAACAAGACCGCTTTATCTTCTTCGTTGAAATCTTGTCCTTTTTCAACCAATGCTTTCAATGGATCTACAGCCAGAAAATCCGGATCAAACCATGCCAGATTAAACCAGATTTGAAGATCGCGGAAATCCTGTTCAGTGAATGTTTCCAATGCAGCTGTTATGGCGGCTTCATCCGAGCCAACGCGCTTATCCAATAATTCAGCATAGCGCGGGAATCTGGCGATCACATTGTCCCAATTGGCATCAAAAAACCTTTCCAGGATGAAGCGTTTATCCGCTTCATTCAGCTCTGAAGCAGGTTTCTCAGCCAAAACCCAATAGAGGTCCTTGACCCCATTCTCAGCAAAATCATCCAATTGGCGTATCAATGAGGGTGTTAAATTGAATGTCACGTGGACACCCGGATACTGTGCAACGGTCTGCGCCATATCCAGATAGTCTTTTGTCGCATGCACCCGCACCCAGGGGCGCGAATAATTACCTGAATCATCCTTGTAATATAGGGGTTGGTGTTGATGCCAGGTGAGGTTGACATACAACACGTCTTTGGAGGGTGCTGGTTTACATGCAAAAAGTGAGCCCGCGAGTAAGACCAGAACCATCATGACATTTAATATTCGCATTCTTTTATTCATTTCTCTCCTCAATTCCCTAAATTCATGCTTGTATTACGCTGTGGTGACTCCTTAATGGGGAATAATTCTAATCCAAAATCATAAAAATAAAGAAATATTAACGACCCAAATTTAATATCAGCATCTCTCCGCTGTCCAGGCTTTCTGCGATTGTGTATTGAGTGATAGCACCTGTTGCATCGACGTTGATCGACTCAAAGTTACCCTCCCCAAAAATTGCTTCAATTT
>JAUXFJ010000005.1 GCA_030620065.1 Anaerolineaceae bacterium | reverse complement strand
TTGCCGGATCAGAAACTGCAACTTTTTCAGTAACTGCCGTCTTGGTTTTCTTCTCTGAAAGCATTTTGTGCTTAACCGCTCTTACTGATTTGTTTTTGGAGACAGCAGTGGTTAATAAGGAATCATCAGTCGCCAGCTTACTTTCAGCTAAACTAAGCGTTGACTTTTCCCAAAACTTGATCTTTGAGGTGAAATAATCTAGAACGCTGGGTTCTTGGGAGCTTTTGTGTTCTTTAGGTTGATTCATGTTGCTATCCCAAACATAGTAATTACATACGTGGTAGTTAACAGAGTGTCGTTTATGATTCTCCAAGCTAGAAGGGCTTGGGATTCTAGTGTCATTTTATCAGAATTAGACTAACTCAGTAATAACATTATGGTGCTACTGTTTTCCCAGTGTCTCAAGCGCCATGACCAAGAATAAAGATAATAGGAAATTCAATTGCGCTGTTCGATCACTACCGAGCCCACGCAACGGGCAATTCTTTTTGTTACTTCCAGGCGTATAAATACCCGATGTTATCATGCACATAATTGGGTGTAACGCGCACCTTAAAACCTTGCTCACATAAAAATTCCACCAGCTCTCGATGGTAATGGCCTTGATATCCATCATGATATTCCATAACAATCCGTTCGATGCGCTTCAATGTCTTTGCTGATTTTTCGCTTAGGATTACAAATTCTGCACCCTCACAATCTAATTTAAGTAAATCCAGATGAGACAAGTCGTTTTGCTCAAGAGCTTTTTCTAAAGATAGAGCAGGCACGCGATATTGCCCGGCTTTGACTTCACCAGCCATCTCTGAACCCTTTGTTGGTGCCTGAAGAGGTTCCCCGCCCGAAAGGTCCAATATAAGCTGCCCTGACTCACCCCACACTGCCTCAGCAAAGGTTTTGACATTTTCAATGCGATTATTTCGGATATTATCCTCAAGCATTGCAAATGATTCCGGAAAGGGCTCATACGCGTATACAAGCGTATTCGGGCGATTCAATGCAGCATAGAGTGTAAAATCCCCAAAACCCGCCCCTATGTCAATAACTCTCCATCCATTTTCAATAGCTGTACCACGTCTCTTGTAAAACTCATCCAGAAAAGTCTCTTTAAGTGACCAGACATCCATAGCGCCGCGCACTATAAATTTGAGGTTCGCTTCGCGCACATGGACCATATTATGAGCACCCGAGTTTTTACTCAAGAATATTTTGATGACCAAAGGCCAATTCTTAAAACCAAACAGCATTTCAAAGATTGAATAGATGTAATAAAAAATGGTGCGCAGAATTTTCATACACTCCTCCAGCTCGAAATACTTGCATGCTGCTTAGATCAGAAAAGGCGATAATAAGAAATCCTTAACTTAATTACCGTTAATGAGGTCTGAGAATATTTCTTCGTATTGTCCGGCAATTGTCTCAGGCGCATAGTGCTTGACTATCTCCTCAACATCCAGCTTTGGCTTTGACTCCTTGAGCAGGGAAATGATCGCTGCCGCCAATGCTTCTGAATCTTGGGGAGGAACAATACGCCCCATGCCAGATTGCCTCACGGGTTGGCGTACACCCGGAAGATCTGTTGCGACAACTGGGGTTCCGCAAGTCATCGCCTCAATCTGTACCATCCCGAACGATTCCGTACTATTAATACTTGGCAGCACAAGCAGCCGGCAAACGTGGAAAAACGCAGCTTTTTCGCTGTCAGATATAACACCTAAAAATGTCCAGTGACTACCCAGGGTTTCAACCAAAGGGAGCATCTTTTTTCGGTATGCTTCCTCACCAAAGACCTTACGATACTCTCCAATGCATAAAACACGTGCCTTTGGGTAAGCAGCCAAAACCATCGGCATGGCTTCAACAAGGTATTCAACACCTTTCTCAGCCGCTAAACGTGCTGCAATACCGATGATCGATTGGCCATCTTCAACCGTATACGTAACCTTGAATGAATCGATCTCCTTGCTTGTGACTTTTTCAATAATGATCGGCGCAGGGATGACTTCCACTTTTGCCAGATGCCTTCTCAGGAAAGGCGAGTGTTCAGCAAAATCATGTGTGTTATGCACAACCACATCCGCCAGCGCTGCCGAAATGTGATTCGCAATTAATGCGGCCCAACCTGCCAACTGGTTGATCAAACCTTTCGGCATTTTCAAGTCACAATGGTAGGTAAGCACAACCGGCTTTCGTTTTATTTTGGCTACCAGTGATATTAATGCAGCATCAACTTGCGGGACATGCAGATTGATCACATCTGCCCAAGCTGTCAACCTCCATGCCTTGAAAAAGACCGAAGGCATTATCACGCCTTTGGACAGATGGAATGCCACTGGCATGCGGATGATATGAACACCATCAACGGTCTCCTCAATTGGCAACGAACGTTCATGTTGAGATGTCAGCACTATCACCTCATGCCCACGTTCAGCCAAGGTCTTTGCAAGACGCTGCGCATACACTGTAAGACCTGATTTATACGGTCTAAAATAAGTCAGAGCTATCAGTATTTTCATTACTGGACTTCCTTTACATCTTGTTTCTGCATCTTTGCCCGCTCATATAAATCACTGACCGATTGGCCCTCGGTTATCAGCCCAATGACACCTAAGGCACTTGAGTAAGTGAATTGCATTGAATGGACAATTAACGCGTATGCTAGGGCTGTAGCGTGATCAACATTCAACAATAAGAACGCACCTACCACAGAAGCTTCAAAAACCCCTAATCCGGCTGGCGCAGAAGGCAAGGCTGCCCCAAGCGCTCCAGCGCCTAGAATGAAAATGACCCACCAGAAAGGAGCATCTTGGATTAGTGCTCTTAAGATTATAAATTGTTGCAGAAAGGCCAGCAACCAGCTAATTCCTAATAAACTAAAACTTCCGAAAAACAAAAGCGGATTTGCCAATACCGTAAAGCCTTTTAACAGAGCATCCAGTTTTGGCGCAGCCCAATTCGCCAAGCAATGCCTGCGATCACTCCGCGAAAGAAGCCACTGATTAATTCTGTCGTGGTAGTGGGCAATTAAAAATAACACTAAAAGAACGACCAAAGCCAGACCAAGCAATATTAAGGCTAAGAACCTGGTTGAGTCCTCAACAAGAACCAAAGACAGTGTTCCCAGGAAGAACGCTGCGGCTAAAGCAACATCAAATACACGCTCAATAACTATGCTTGAGAAGACTTTCAGGATGCCAGGTCCTGACCCGCCGCTGCCGCCCAAAATGATCGCACGACCAACTTCCCCCAAACGAAGGGGGAATACATTGTTGAGTAAATATCCAGCATTCATAACAAAAAATACGCGCTTATAAGAGAACTGCTTTTGTAGCAGCAAATACCAGCACCAGACGCGAAATAACAAAGCGCAAAGGGATATCAGGCTTGACCAGATCAAGATTTCAATCCTGATCGTTTGAAATGCTTCTACCAGAGAGTTGAGGTCGACAGTGCTCAACAGAAACCAAATAGCAAGTCCACTAATTGCCAATGGAATTATCCACCGCATCAGTGTATTGATAAGTGACCACTTTCCTTCCCTGAACACTAATTCTCCAAACGAAGGATTGCCATGAACGCTTCTTGCGGGATCTCAACACTGCCAACCATTTTCATACGTCTTTTGCCGCGCTTTTGTTTTTCCAATAATTTTTTCTTGCGCGTGATATCTCCCCCATAGCATTTTGCAAGAACATCTTTTCGCAATGCCTTTACATTGGCCCTGGAAATCACCCTCCCTTGAGCATATGCTTGAATGGGAATCACAAACTGCTGTCGGGGGATGATCCTCTTCAGCTTTGAAACAAGAGCTTGACCTTTATGATAAGCATCTTCCTTGTGAACAATCGCTGTTAACGCATCCACAGGTTCATTATTTAACAGTATTTCCAATTTTACGAGGTGTCCGGCTCGATACTCAAGGAATTGATAATCCATCGAAGCATACCCGCGTGTACCAGATTTTAGCTGGTCAAAGAAATCAATGATCACCTCAGAGAGTGGTATTTCGAAAGTCAATTGGACCCGACCGGTCGATGGGTAATCTTGCGAGATAAATATGCCGCGTTTCCGCTTAACCAATTCCATAACCACACCGTAATACTCTGTGGGTGTGAACACTGTGATTTGCATCCAGGGTTCAAGTATTTCTGAGATCAAATTTTCATCTGGAAGGTCCGCAGGCGAATCAATCTGCTTGGTCGTTCCATCTTGCATTTGGACCTCATATTCAACCGAAGGTGCTGTGAATACAACATCAAGGTCATATTCTCTTTCCAGTCGCTCTTGAATGATTTCCATATGGAACAATCCCAAAAATCCACAGCGAAAACCAAAATTCAATGCTTCGGATGTTTCCGGTTCATATATCAATGAAGCATCATTTAACTGCAATTTTTCAAGTGCATCTTTAAGATCAGAGTAATCCTCGCCATCGGTTGGGTAAACACCAGCGAATACCATAGGTTTTGGTTTGTGATAACCCGCAAGTGATTGTGCTGCTGGTTTAATTGCGTTCGTGATCGTATCACCAACACGGCACTCAGAGATTATTTTTAAACCTGTTGCAATATACCCAACATCACCAGCTTCAAGATGTTCAATAGGTTTCAAATCTGGCGCAAATATGCCAATTTCTACAGGTAATATCTTTGCTTCGCTCGCCATCATCATTAAGTTGTTATCCCGTGTGAGTTGGCCATCAAAAACGCGCACATAAGCAATCACACCCTTATACGAATCATAATGCGAATCGAATATTAGTGCTCTTAAGGGTTTATCAATATCTTTTTTAGGCGCAGGAATACGTTCTGCAATCGCTTCTAAAACTTGCTCAATATTCGTACCTTGTTTGGCAGAAATGCAAATAATATCTTGTTCTGGTGTACCAAGCAGGTTGGATATATCCTGTTTAACTTCATCAACTCTCGCAGAAATAAGATCGATCTTATTGATCACTGGAATAATGACTAAGTTTGCTTCCAGAGCTAAATAAAGGTTTGCAAGTGTTTGCGCTTCAATCCCTTGCGTTGCATCCACCACGAGCACAGCGCCCTCACAAGCTACCAGCGCTCGGCTGACTTCATAATTAAAATCGACATGCCCAGGTGTATCGATCAAATTAAATTCATAACTGCCACCGTCGGCTGCATCATATTGCATACGTACCGCTGAGGATTTGATCGTAACTCCCTTCTCGCGTTCCAGGTCCATACTATCCAACATCTGCTCAGTCATTTCCCGCTCAGGAACTGTACCAGTTAATTGGAGCAAACGATCTGCCAGGGTTGATTTACCATGGTCAATATGTGCAATGATGCAGAAATTTCTTATCTGGTTCATAATATCCACTCAGTATAACCGATTTTGTTTTAACCAGGCGCCCCCCGAATTGCTCCTGAAATCAACTCTTCTAAATCAATAATGCTTGCCTCACAGTTAAACCCGAGATCTGCCAAAAACTCGATATTCCCTTTAGGTCCGCGCAGAGGTGAAGCGCTCAAACCCTTGATTGCATAACCCACCCTTCCCGCCTCTTGCAGCACACGTTCCAGCACTTCTACATGCACAGCTTCATCCCGAATTACTCCACTGCCAATGCGCGCTTGTTCACGCCCCGCTTCAAATTGGGGTTTAATTAGCGCTATCACCCTGCCAGATTGATCCTTAAACCAATTCTTGATCACGGGTAGTAGATAATTTAATGATATAAAAGAAGCATCGACCGTCACCAAGCTCACAAGTTCAGGAAGTGATTCCAGATAGCGGGCATTCGTACGCTCCATTACAACTACCCGCACATCATTGCGCAGCTTCCAGTGCAAGATCCCATATCCAACATCAATTGCATAGACGCGGGCAGCACCGTGCTGCAGCAAACAATCCGTGAAGCCACCTGTAGATGCCCCCACATCTGCGCAAACTAGCCCCTCAACCTGAACATTGAATTCAGTAAGTGCAGCAATCAACTTTTTACCGCCGCGTGAAACATATTCGCGGGAGGTTTTAATCTCTATTGATGCGTTTTTAGGAACAGCAACTGAGGGTTTAGGCACAATTTCACCATTTACCCTGACTTGGCCAGCCATCACAAACCGCTGAGCCTTAGATCGGCTTTCAACCAACCCCCTTTGCACCAAGAGAATATCCACACGAATTTTTTCCATATATGAATTTTAACATTGAAACACTCATTAAGCCCATGCTAATTTTTTGCTCATCTTTACAGTAGAATATGATAAGATATGAAAATGCTCCGATTATTAATAAAAACAATGCGTCCGCGCCAATGGACAAAGAACATCGTTGTTTTAGCAGGCCTTGTCTTTGACCGTCAATTGGGTAATCCCATATCGGTCTTGAAGACACTCGCTGCAATAGTCGTTTTCTGCCTTGTTTCAGGTATAACCTATATCATCAACGACCTGGCGGATATCAAAGCAGACCGCTTGCACCCGACAAAGAAGTTCCGTCCCCTGGCCTCAGGAGCACTGTCACGGAAGTTTGCCACCACAGCCGTCGTTATCATTGCACTCATCTCGTTTCCCGCTTCGTTGCTGCTTTCACCTGGCTTTGGGATCGTGTGTATTTCTTACTTCCTCCTCATGTTGGCGTATTCAAAATGGCTTAAGCATATCCCTCTGATCGACGTGATGACCATTGCAGCGGGTTTTATCCTACGTGTTGTATCCGGCATTTTGGTGCTCCGAATAGACTTTTTCTCACCTTGGCTCCTAGTGGTAACCACACTGCTGGCGCTATTCCTAGGTTTCGGAAAACGCCGTGCTGAGTTAACATTACTCAAAACAAATGCAATCTCTCACCGCAAAGTACTGGATGGATATTCAATTCCCTTACTAGACCAGTTAATCACCGTCGTGCTCAGTGCAACCTTAATGACATACAGCCTGTATACTTTTTCAGCGCCGGTCACACCCGAAAACCATGCCATGATGCTGACCATCCCCTTCGTGCTTTATGGTCTGTTCCGCTATCTTTATCTTGTGCGCGTAAATAATCATGGCGGCGCCCCTGAAGAAGTTTTGCTTTCCGACCACCCCACTCAGATTGCGATCGGTTTATGGGGACTCGCAGTCGTTATCATTCTCTATTTTCTCTAAACCACCGGGTAACCTATGCCAGCAATTTTCTCAACCGCACCAGGAAAGGTCATCCTTTTTGGGGAGCATGCTGTCGTGTATGGGCAGCCAGCCATAGCCATTCCCGTGACCCAGTTCAAAGCAAAAGCCGTTGTTCAAGCACTGCCTTTGGCAAAAGCTGGCACGATCCATATTGAAGCGCCTGACATCAACCTGGATACAGATTTGTCTCAATTACCACAAACAAACCCGCATGCCAGGGTGATCCAATTGGTATTGGATACATTCAATATTGACAAGCCGCCCTCCTTCCTTCTTCGCATCACATCCAAAATTCCAGTTGCATCCGGCTTGGGTTCGGGTGCCGCCGTCGCCGTGGCAACCATCCGTGCACTATCAAGTTTTCTCGGGCAGCCGCTGGGTGATGATCAAGTTTGCAGTTTGGCGTTTGAAATCGAAAAACTGCATCATGGCACACCTTCAGGGATTGACAACACCGTCATTACCTATGCTAAACCCGTGTATTTTATTAAGGGGCAGCCTATTGAAATACTCTCTCCCACTGCATCCTTTACGCTGCTGATTGCAGATACAGGTGTCTCAAAAGCTACTTCAGAGACTGTCGCCCAAGTGCGTGCAGCCTGGTTGGCAAATCCCTCTGAATACGATGCAATTTTTAATAATATTGGCGAGATAACCAGAGCAGCCCGTTCAGCCATCACTGCAGGCAACCTCAAGCTTTTCGGTCAGTTGATGGATCAAAATCAAAACCAGCTCTCAGAAATGGATTTAAGCTCTCCAGAGCTTGACAAACTTATTCAGGAAGCCAAAAAAACGGGTGCCTTGGGTGCGAAACTCTCTGGCGGTGGGCAGGGTGGCAATATGCTCGCACTGGTTGATGAAAGCAATCAGGTTTCTGTCCAAAGTGCGCTAAAAAACGCCGGGGCTGTAAGCATTTTCAGTACAACGATCCCGTGAAATCTCCTAAGAACGCAAGACCTGAGAAGGAAAAACAATGCCTGATGAGAACTTAATTTTTATTAAATTGGGGGGATCCTTGATTACGGATAAGAACACCCCCAATACTGCACGGCGAGAGGTCATCAGTAATTTAGCAGCCACGATCAGACGCGCCTCCAATCAACTCCCCAAGCTCAAACTCATCATCGGACATGGCTCTGGTTCCTTTGGCCATACCGCTGGAGACAAATATCAGACCCGTGCGGGTGTCAGCACACCTCAAGAATGGGAAGGGTTTCTTGAAGTCTGGCAGGCTGCGCATGCGTTGGATCAAATAGTGCTCAAAAATTGTCAATCAGCCGGGCTGCCGGTGATTGCCTTTCCCCCTTCAGCCAGCGTAACGACCACGGGTAGAAAGTTTCTCCATTGGAACCTCATCCCACTGATTGCTGCCTTAAACGCTGGTCTGACCCCTTTAGTCATGGGAGATGTCGTTTTTGACCAACAATTAGGTGGAACGATCCTTTCTACGGAGGAGGTTTTTGTATACCTCGCCCAGCATCTACAACCGTGTAAAATCCTCTTGGCCGGCATCGAACCCGGCGTGTGGGAAGATTATCCCGATTGTAAAATTATAATCCCCCATATCACAAGTGTTAGCCAAATTCATGTCACCGACAGCTTACAAGACTCTGCCAGCATTGACGTAACCGGGGGAATGAAGACAAAAGTTGAACTCATGCTCAAACTCGCTCAGAAGATTCCCGGCCTGCAAGCCCAAATCTTCTCCGCCCAAGCCCCTGATAATCTCTATCAAGCCATCCTGGGCACCCCCATCGGAACGCTAATCACAAATTAGTCACTCGCTGGGGTAGGCACTCCCACCTGCACGCCTACCTTGCTTTTCCTGTATAATTATCTCTTCGAAACCCAAGGAGAACGTAATACATGATCTACACTCGTCAACAGCTCGAAGAACTTGAAAACCAAAACCTTGCGCCCTATGCCATTCGCAGCAAAGACTCAAAAGGTCGTAAGTTTCCCGAAGAAGAGCCAGATTACCGCACCACCTTCCAACGCGACCGCGAACGCATCCTGCACACTACTGCTTTCCGCCGCCTGGAATATAAAACCCAGGTTTTCATCATTCATGAAGGCGATTATTACCGTACGCGTCTTACCCACACGCTTGAAGTCGCCCAGCTCGGCCGCAGTGTAGCTCGTTCTCTCGGCGCGAATGAAGACCTCGTTGAAACCATCTGCCTGGCGCATGACCTGGGGCATCCCCCCTTCGGACACTCTGGCGAGAAGATGCTCTCGCAATTAATGAAAGATCATGGCGGTTTTGACCATAATAAACAAGCCCTGCGCATCGTCACCTTCCTCGAAAATCGCTACCCTGATTTCTCCGGCTTGAACCTCACCTGGGAAGTTCTCGAAGGCATGGTCAAGCATGAAACCGAATATGATATCTCCGACGCCCAGGATTTTAACCCGGACCTGAGAGGTCATATCGAAGCGCAGATCGCAAACGTTGCCGATGAAATGGCTTATACTTCGCACGACCTTGATGATGGCTTGCGCTCCGGCATGATCACACCCAGCCAATTAGAAGGCATCACCATCTGGGAAGTCGTCACCGAAAGTATCGGTCTGCGCCGTACAGCAACCCTTGATGACCTGACACGCCATCAGATCATCCGCTGCCTGATCGGCCTCGAAGTGACGGATCTCATCAAATCCGTAGATCACTACTTGCGCAAGAGCAGCGTCAAGACCCCTGAGGAACTACAGAAATTATCTTATAACGTGGTTGGCTTCAGCGAAGACATGCACCACCGCAACCGCGAGCTTAAAGACTTTCTGTATACAAACCTCTATCGCCAGCACCGCGTCGTTCGTATGGCAAACAAGGCCGAAAAGATCATTTCTGACCTTTTCACAGCCTATCAAGAAAAACAGGATATGCTTCCAGAACACATCCAGAGTCAAATTGACAAACGCGGGCTGGAAAGAACAATTTGCGATTACATTGCTGGCATGACAGATCGCTTCGCCATCGATGAATACAAACGCCTTTTCGATCCTTCTATACTACCCTAAATTACATTATCAGTAATTGAACTATTTTATTGGAGTCTAAATATGAACGACATCATCTACCTTACCAAAGAAGGAAAGCTAAAACTACAGAAAGAGTTGGCTGACCTCAAAGGACCACAACGTAAAGCCCTGTCTCTGCGCTTGAAAACCGCAATTGAAATGGGTGACCTTTCTGAAAACGCAGATTATATCTCGGCAAAGGAAGACCAGGGGTTTTTAGAAGGACGGATTTTAGAGATCGAAATGACCCTTAAGGGGGGCATCATGGTCGATAAATCTAACTTCAAACTTGGCGAAGTCAACATTGGTACAAAGGTCACTATTCAGGAGGCAGATTATCCACTCGAGACTTACTATTTAGTGGGCTCAAAGGAAGCTGATACAAGTAATGATCGTATTTCTTACGAATCACCATTCGGGCAAGCTTTGATCGGCCATAAAAAAGGTGATACCGTTGTTGCAGAAACTCCTAATGGCAAAATTAAACTCAAGATCTTAGAAATTGAATAATAACAACCAATCTTGAATCAAAAAGGCCTGAGTTTATCAACTCAGGCCTTTTGTATGTAGTCAATAGTAAGCTACTCAATAGAGGGAGCCTCTTTGGGCCAGATTGCCAATTCAAGGGTAAGGCGCTGGAAATAGCTGCTCTCAGGAAGAGGACTCTCGCCATAACTCATGTCCACAACACGGGCTTCAAGCTGCAAGGTATCTGTCTCTAGCAGAATCTGTTTGCCGGGTTCAGCTAGGATGGGTTCACCCTTTGATTCCAATCGCTGACGTACATTCGCGTCATCAAAAGAATGCGCACTCATGAATACTTTAGTAACTGTTTGGATATCATTCTTATCAAACAGCCACACTTCAAAGGCAGAGATCTTTTTGGGTTCTCCAACTCCAATAGTATCGGATATGCCAACACCGCACTCCCCAAGGAATTCACCGCTTGGCGAATCTATGCTAAAAGAATCATCATAAAGGTCGTCCCCAAACATATAGGTCGTCATAAACTGCGCAACTGGATTTTGCTCGCCAGGGATTGTCATTCCAGGTGTTTTTGATGGTGCATTTGCCAGGAAATCCGCTGATGGCATTGCACTGCTCAATGGTTCACGTTTTGCACTTGTACGATTTCGCAAGACAAAGTAATACACCAGCGAACCCGCAGCAATGAGCAAAACAAAACAAATCAATCCAAACCAGAGAATATTCTTTCCCAAACTAGTTTCAACATCCGTGACCTGGTTTACTGAAGGAATACTACCGGTTGTCTCCGCTTGTGCAATAGATTGACTGAACTTTAAAACCTGTTCAGAACTCAACATGTCAGGATCAACGCTGATTTCAGACAAGGTTAATTCAGCTCTATCGCCTAGCTCATTCCAGATCTTCAAAGCCTGACTTTCATCATTGGTCTGATCAAATGTCAAGATTGTCATCCGCAGGAGATCCCGCTGTAAATCTGGCCTTAAGTTCTGAGCAGAAGCATCTGTCCATTGAACAGGCCATAACCACCACCCGATGACCAATCCAAGCACTAAACCCATGATGACACCAACTACACCAATGAAAATTGGATTTTTTAGGATTTCTTTTGATTTTTTGAGATCCATCTTATTTCTCCTGCGTTTCCTTATAACACTTAATTGATTGAGACTCTTTAATTTTATAATACAAATTACTTATTTGCAATAAAGCGTTCTACACATTAAGTGTTGCACGTTTCATACCAGACCTTTATTATTCCTTATCTTTTTGGACACTTTCCAACAAAAACGTTTCATCACAATTCAGACATTTTGCCTCGCGTTTATTTGCAATTACAAGAGCTCCCTTACAGCTTGGGCATACTTCAGGAATAGGTCGCTTCCATGATGTAAAATCACAGTCAGGGTAACGTGAACAACCATAGAAAACTCTGCCCTTGCGCGTCCGCCGTTCAACAACATCACCCTCTTTGCATATTGGGCAGACGACTCCAATTTTTTCTAGCCAGGCTTCGGTGTATCGACAATCCGGAAAATTACTACAACTGATGAATTTTCCATAACGTCCCCAACGGATTACAAGCTCATGATCGCATTTTGGACAAGCACGGCCTACTTTTTCCAATTCAGCTTTCTTTTCCGGCATATCCCTCTCTGCCACTTCCAGACACTTTTGGAATGGTGTATAAAAATTTCTGATGACATCAACCCATTCCAGGTTGCCAGCTGCCACCTCATCAAATTTTTCCTCCATGCCCGAAGTAAAACCAATATCGACAATCGTGGGAAAATATTCAATGATCAAATCATTTACCAGGAACCCGATCTCGGTAGGAAAAAGGCGCTTGCCTTCACGCACAACATAACCACGCGCTTGAATCGTAGAGATTGTAGGAGCATATGTCGAAGGACGCCCAATCCCGTTTTCCTCTAATAATTGAATCAATGATGCTTCAGTAAAACGCGGTGGAGGTTGCGTAAAATGCTGTTTATAAAGAAGTTCCTTAAGATTCTGCCGTTGTCCTTCTTCGATCTCATCGACAGGAATTGCGACATTATTCTCGTCCGCATCCTTTTGGTCTTCATCTTTCGCTTCTTCATAAACGATCAAATATCCTTGAAATCTAATCTTGCTTCCGGACGCCCGCAACAAGTATTGATGCACCTGACCGTCCGCAATAACCTCAACAGTTAGTGTGTCATAAACAGCAGATTTCATTTGAGAAGCGACGAATCGTTGCCAAATGAGTTTATACAAGCGGTATTGGTCACGTGTGAGAAATTTTTTGATTGTTTCCGGTTGCTGTAGTACAGCTGTAGGCCGAATGGCTTCATGCGCTTCCTGGGCTGCAACTGATCTAGTCTTGTACCTGGGGGGGTGTCAGGTAAGAAATCTTTTCCATAGCGCTCTTCTATAAAACTACGTGCCTCATTAACCGCTGGGGCAGCAATATGCGTAGAATCTGTACGTATATAGGTAATCAAGCCAGTCTCGCCGCCATTGCCTATGTTAATTCCTTCATATAATTGCTGAGCGATCCTCATCGTTCTGCGGGAAGTATAACCAAATCTCCGCGAAGCTTCCTGCTGCATTGAGCTGGTGATGAAAGGGGCCAATGGCCTTCGCCGTCTCTGACCACGCTTGATATTATTAACTATATACTGGGCTTTTTCCATATCCGCCACAACAGGCATCACTTCAGCTTCATTTTGGAACTGTGGGTCATCGCCATCAATTTTAGATAGTTTGGCAATATAGGAGGTTTTTCCACCCTCTGGTACCAGATCGGCAGCTATTGTCCAATATTCATCAGGGATAAAGGCATCAATCTCACGATCGCGTTCAACAATCAATCTTAAAGCAACCGATTGCACTCGCCCAGCTGAGAGGCGTCCGCGTACTTTTGCCCAAAGAATAGGGCTGATTCCGTAACCAACCAGGCGGTCAAGAATACGGCGCGCTTGCTGGGCATTAACAAGATCCATATCAATTTCACGCGGATGCGAAAAAGCATCCGCTACGGCTTCATTCGTAATCTCGTGAAATACAACCCTTTGAGTAAGTTTAGGATCTATCTCAGCAGATTCCACCAAATGCCAGGCAATCGCCTCACCTTCCCGGTCAGGGTCAGTAGCCAGATATATCTGCTCAACCTTGCCCGCTAATTCCTTTAACTCTTTTACAACTTCCCTTTTATCATTAGGCACTCGATATTTAGGCCGAAAATTGTTCTCAATATCAACGGACAATTGAGATCTTAATAGATCCCTCACATGCCCAACGGAGGCTTTCACCGTATAATCTTCGCCGAGAAAACGGCCAACGGTCTTTGCCTTTGCAGGAGACTCAACGATGACAAGCTTGCCTTTTCTGATAACTTTCTTGGGAATGATAACTGGTTTCGGTATCCCCTCATGCGCTGTTGTTCTACCCATTCGGTACATTTTAGTACCACAAACCGAGCAAATCCCGCGTGTTACAGGCGTACCAACAGCATTATATTCCGCTTGTCCATCTTTGACCTCACGTTTCTCACGACATTTTACACAATATGCTTCCAATTATTATTTCTCCTCATAATGACCACATCAGCGATAGTTGTTTCACTTCATTGCTTAGCAATGAATCTCCATCTTGGCTGATAATCATGTTCTTTTACTCGATCATTAATTAAGACATCCAGATCAAGGTTGTTTCAATACAGACTTGTAATTTTATAACAGATTATTAAAAAAATTAATTTTCAATAAGCTTCGTACTTAACACACATGTCAATCCTGCTTCTTCGACAAATCATCCAACCCAAATGACTTTGATCCAGATCATCTTTAGTTTAAATGCAACATACATAGTACCATAGTCGAACAAGACGCTTGGAATTTTATTTCAATCTTTAATATCCCTTTCCCGCCTTATCTCTGGAATCCTCCCGCAAGATTCTCCAAAACAGAGTATCAATCTTCCCCATAAGCGCCTAGTGCTCCGCGAATGACCATATAATTCATACCCCCCGTATGACGAACGAGACCTTTCAACTCCATCAACGTAAGTGATGCAGTCACTTTTTCAACAGGCATCTCAAGCTCTGCACACAAATCGTCCACATGCAAAGGTTCGTGATTTAAGACCTGTAAGATCTTCACTTCAGTAGGTTCTGTCGGTAAGACTTGACGAGCCGTTTGCTGTGCAGCTACTTGCGTGTAATTAAGTGTATCCAATACATCTTTAGGATTTGTAAGTGGAATAGCTCCTTCTTGAATCAGATGATTGGTACCTCGGCTCATCGGAGAAAGAATTGAACCTGGAACAGCAAATACTTCGCGCCCCTGTTCAACAGAGAACTTGGCTGTGATCAATGCGCCGCTTCTCTCGCCTGCTTCGATAACTATTGTTGCCTGCGACAGTCCTGAGATAATTCTATTCCTGGGCGGAAAATTCACGCCTTCGGGCGGTGTCCCGGGTGCATAATCACTGATCAATGCACCATTTTGTATGATCGCGTCTGCCAGCTTCCGGTGCTCAGGAGGATAAATGATATTAACTCCACATCCAAGCACCGCAATCGTGCGTCCCCCTGCGTTTAAGGCAGCTTGATGCGCCAGGGCATCTACCCCGCGTGCCAAACCACTAATAATCGTGATCCCATTTCCAGCCAGATACATTGCAATATCTTGAGTTATCTGTTTACCATAAGTTGTAACACGCCGTGTACCTACAATTGACACCGCCCAGTCATCGTCGGGATTTATAGTTCCACGGCAATAAATTACGGGAGGTGGTTGTGCAATTTCCAATAATCGCTTTGGATATGCATCATCAAGCCAGGTCAGAACGCTGATCTTCTTATCTCGCAATTTCTGCCAGTACGTTTCAAGATTTACAGTTTGACGTTTTTGTTGAAAATTCTCAAGCGCCCGAGGCGTCAAGCCTGCGGTTCGAAGTGCTTCTGGTGGCGCCTCCCAAGCAATAGAAAGTTTTCCAAAGAAATCCAACAACTTCCGTAATCTGACCGCCCCCACACCTTTGACAAGATTAAATCCCACCCAGTACTGTCTTTCATCTTGCATCTTTCAAGCCCTTATTCTTATAATCCCTCAGGAATTATTACCTGCATTTTCAGATTTTTAAGATCAACTTCCATAATCACGCTTTTTATCGCAGGCAGTAGAAGTTCTTCCCCATTCAATAAGCTGATTACATAAACGTCGTTTGCCCCTGTGATCAAAATATCGCTAATTTCCCCGAGCAGGATTTCATTTTCATATACCTGCAAACCAAGCAATTCATGATGATAATATTCTCCCTCGGGAAGCCTTGGTAATGTATCAGTGCGTACAAAAACATTTTTATTCGTGAGAACCGCAGCTGTATCTCGGTCAGTCACACCTTTGAAACGGATAAGCATCAGATCCAGTTTCCAGCGAATACTCGCGATCGTCATAGATTTATGCCCCTCACCAACATATACAATTTTCTCTATACTAAGCCGTTCAGGAAAATCCGTTAATACTTTCATGGCAATTTCGCCATCCAAACCGTGTGCCCTTTGCAAATGACCTACAGCTAAGAAAACAGGCTCGCTTCGCTTGAGCGAGCCTGTTTGATGTTCGTTTTGGTGAGACATGGAGATATTTAGATCTGCTATTGTGGGTCGACTATATCCAGGTTGGCTTGTCTGCCTTGCCTGGCTGCAGCAACTCTTAAGAGCAGCCGCATTGAATTTGCCACACGACCCCGTTTACCAATTACTCTCCCCATGTCCTCTTGTGCAACGCACAGTTCAAGTCTGGCATGATTTCCACCTTGAACCTCATCGACCTGAACCTGAGAAGGATCGTCAACGAGTGCCTGAGCAATATATTCAATAAGTCCCTGCAAACTATCTCCCTTCATGGTGTCTCAATCCTTTATGCCTTTTCTACTGGACGGGTTGTGCGGGGATCCTTAACTCTGTTCTTATATAGAGATTCAGCCTCAGCTATCAGCGTTTCTTTCTCTTCACCTGCTTTGAACCGCTCGTAGCGTCCATTGAGTTTTACTGTGGTAAAGATCTTCTGAACGGAGTCAGAGGGTTGTGCACCCACACCCAGCCAGTAATACACACGATCTTCGTCTATAACTATCGTGCTGGGTTCTGTACGAGGGTTGTAATGACCAACGACCTCAATAAACCGTCCATCTCTTGGACTTTCTTTATCTGCAATCACAATCCGGTAACTTGGTTGATTAGCTGAACCTACTCGACGTAAACGGATACGTACCATCGAAATTTTACTCCTCTATTGAATAGTCTATATTATCATTTCTCCTTGATCAGTTTCGAAAAGTTGAGAGAACGTTGAAGGATAACGTTATCTTTTCTTACATTCAAGGATCATCCGAACAAGCTGCCAATATTTCCTCGGCCACCTGCCTTTTGCAATTGTTTGACCACTTTTTGAGTATCCCTGAACTGCTTCATTAGCCTGTTCACGTCTTGTACATCCTTACCTGAACCCTTCGCAATCCGCCGGCGGCGGCTTGCATTTAAGACTTTAGGATTCCGGCGCTCTTCTATGGTCATTGAATAAATAATGGCTTCAATTGATTTTAACTTATTTTCTGCTTCGCGGGGGTCCACTTGGCGGGCAACCTGCCCCATCTGACCAGGCAGCATTTCCATCAATTGACTGAACGGACCCATTTTTCGCATCTGCCGTAACTGCTTAGCGAAATCTTCCAGCGAAAACTCACCCGACATCATCCTTTGGGCTTGCTTCTCAGCTTCAGCCTGGTCTAAAACACTTTCGGCTTTTTCTATTAACCCAAGGATATCACCCATTCCTAAAATGCGTGCAGATAATCTTCCTGGGTCATAGATTTCTATTGCATCAACACCCTCACCTGTTCCTAAGAATTTTATCGGTATGCCGGTAACCTCACGAATAGAGATTGCTGCTCCGCCGCGTGCATCACCATCCATTTTGGTCATAATCAGGCCAGTGATCGGTACAGCACTCAAGAATCCTTGGGCAATATTGAGCGCTTCCTGCCCTGTCATGGCATCTACAACAAGCAAGATCTCAGCCATTTTTACTTGAGTACTGATCGACTTGAGCTCTGCCATGAGTTCATTATCAAGCTGTGAACGGCCGGCAGTATCAACAATCATGACTGTTTGATTGCCCTTGCGAGCAGCACTGTAAGCTTGCTTGACGAGCTGCGCTGGTTTGATGCCGTCTTTAGCAAATACTGGCACGTCAATGCGCTCGCCTAGGGTCTGTAGTTGCTTAACTGCTGCTGGGCGATATGGGTCACCTGCAACAAGCAAAACACGCTCGCCTTTAGCCCTTAATTGACGTGCTAACTTTGCAGAAACAGTCGTTTTACCCGACCCTTGCAAACCAATCAACATCAAGGCATAAGGTTTCTCACCCCGCAAATCCAAAGGGGCTGGTTTTCCTAATGTCGCGATGAGCTCTTCATTAACGATTTTAATGATCTGTTGTGCTGGGTTCAGCGCTTTAGAAACTTCTTTCCCGACAGCACGTGTTTTAACACGCTGAGTGAAGGATTTTACCACACTATAATGAACATCTGCTTCAAGTAAAGCTAGGCGGACTTCTCGCAAAGCAACGTCAACATCCGCTTCGGAAAGTTTTCCTCGGCGGCGTAGGTTTTGAAAGATCTCACTCAGTTTTTGCGTCAGGTTTTCAAACAAGAATAATTTCCCTTACTTGATGTTATATGTAACATAGGACGCTGAAACATCAACCGTGGATTTTAGCCTGTTAACTCTCTATGGTCAAGGGTTCCCCAGATTTGCTAATAATGAGCCGAGGGTTCCCATGATAATATTCCTTTCCGTTTTTCGTCATATTTCCTATCCACCTTATATACACTCACGTTCTCAGGACAAGATTGCAGCCGAGCATATTTAATAAATAGCGTCATTCTTCAATAACCTGCCAAATTCTAAAAACTTCTCCAACTTACTATCGAAACTTTTCCCTTTAGCAGGGGTTATTGTTTGTAAGTGTTTATTTATCTGTCATCTTTGCCTATGATTTATCGAAAGGAATAAAACCATGTCTAAAGTTGCTATTGTTACCGACAGTACAGCCAACATACCTCCAGAGCTATTATCTCAATACAACATCACCACCGTGCCCCTCTTTTTGATTTGGGGTGATAAAACATATAAAGAGGGTATTGACATTCAAGCAAGTGAGTTTTATGACAAACTTGTCCAAAGTGATATCCTGCCCACGACCTCACAAGCAACCATTGCAAAATTTGAGGAAGTTTTCAAAGATCGCAGCGAACAGGGATATGACATTCTGACAATAGTGATGTCATCAAAGATCTCAGGTACACTAGAATCTGCAATTCAAGCTAAAAAAGCTTTCCCGAATGCAAATATTGAGCTGGTAGATTCGCTATCCACAACCGTACCCCTAGCGATGTTGGTTTTAATCGCAGCT
>JAUXFJ010000001.1 GCA_030620065.1 Anaerolineaceae bacterium | reverse complement strand
GCCACGGAGCAATATTTCTGCTGGGAGAGTTCAATTGCCTGTGCAACATTCTTTTCGTTCAAGCCTTCACCTTTCAATATATAGTTCAGGTGGATCTTGCGAAAAGCCCAGGGTGGGTCTTGATCTTGTTCGGCAGTGACATTGACTTCGAGATGTGTTAGCGGGGTGCGTTTTTTCTGCAGGATCTCGATTACATCTACAGAAGTGCAAGCTGCCAGAGCGGAGAGGATCAGCTCGGAGGCTTTCATACCCGTATTTTCATCAGGTGTGGATAATACGACCGAATGGCCGGTTGAATCGGTGGAAATAAAACGTTTACCATTTGGGAGCCATCTTAAAGTTGTGTTATTTGCCATGAATTCTCCATATTCTGCTTTGATTCTAAGCAGAGACTTTACCTAGTAGATCGATAATTTCATTCAGTGTGGCTTGCCACGATTGTGGATCGTTTTGATCTTCTAAATTAAGCATGCAATCACTGGCTACCTCACGCATAAATGTAAGACTGGACGCATGTATAGCTGAACGCACGGCGATCAATTGTTGCATGATCTCACGACAGTCTCGCTCCTCATCGATCATCTTTTGAATACCGCGTAGTTGGCCTTCGATGCGTGCCAGACGGCTTTTGATTTTAGATTTAACCTTTGGATCGTTAATTTGCATTATTTCACCAATCATCTCTGAACACCCGGTTCAGCATTGAGTCAGCCTGCTCAGCTAAACCCGCCGGAGCTGCCGCAGGAAGCGCTTGAAGCATTCTGATTTGAGGATGAGCCCAGTGAGGCGATCACCGAAAGACGTTTTTTTGTGTTTTTGGAGCTGCACTCAGGGCATTCGGGGGAATTAATGTTGGTATCAGAAAAGCTGACTAGTTTTTCGAATTCTGACCCGCAGTCTGAACAGACATATTCATATAAAGGCATGGTTTATCGAGTTTCCCTTTGCTTAATCAGTATACTGTACCCAAGTATAGTATACTGATTAAGCTTTGTCAAGGAGTGGGCGTGCGGTGTGTATGCTTACCAGCTTTTGAGGACATTTCACGTAAAGCCTTTGTCTACAAAAAAAAAAGGGGGGGTGTGTAGAAAACGTTGCGATTCTTGCGATTCGTGCGAAAACTCCATTGCACACCCTGCCAAAGACCGCACTCCCATAATGAACCTTACTTGCTCAGTTGATATGTTAGAATTGAGCAGCCAATATTCCCAGTAGGAATTGTATACACGCTAAAAGCGGCTTTCAATTTCCTGCAGGGCTTTTTTATTGTTTTGCATACAGCAAACTCGCTCCGGGATATTAAATTTGATTATAATAGTATACGCGTGAGTAATGCGATACAGATCGTTTGGAGGTTTCTTTTATGATGGCAATCACACAGGCTGAGCTAGAGAAGGAAAAGCTAACAGCCCTGAAACAGCTTAAAGCGGTTGATAATGAAGACGATTTAAATAGCTGGCGCGTGGCTTGCCTGGGGCGCAGCTCAGCTGTCACGCAAGCTTTCAGCAGTCTGGGTTCTCTTTCCAAAGAAGAACGCCCTGCGATGGGTAAGGCTGCCAATGAGGTGCGTAAAGCCCTCGAAGCGGCTCTAGCAGAACGCCAGGAAGTGCTGCGAGAAGCAAGCCTGCAGCGCTCGCTGCAATCTGAGCATTTGGATGTGACCTTACCCGGCCGTCCTATACTGCATGGGCGACTGCACCCGCTTACGCAAGTGCTGCGGCGAATTTACCGTATCTTTGGCGATATGGGCTTCCAGATCTACCGCTCACCTGAGGTGGAGACAGATGACAATAACTTCACTTATCTCAATATGCCTCCCTATCATCCGGCACGTGATATGTGGGATACCTTCTATACCAGTGATGAGGGTGTATTGCTGCGCACGCATACATCGCCTGGTCAGATCCGTGTGATGCGCGAACGTGCACCTGAGGATATCCGTGTGATTCTGCCCGGTGCAACTGCGCGTTATGAGCAGTTAACCGCGCGTTCGGAGATCGAATTTGTACAGGTGGAATTGTTGGTAGTCGGTAAGGGAGTCACCTTCAGCGAGTTAAAAGGCACCCTGTTAGATTTTGCCAAGCTCACGTTTGGCGAAGAGGCCAGAACGCGGCTGCGGCCTTCGCACTTCCCCTTCACTGAACCCAGCGCTGAGATGGATGTGGAATGTTTTGTGTGCGGTGGGAAGGGCTGTGGCGTTTGTAAGGGGACCGGTTGGCTAGAGATCCTGGGCTGTGGGATGGTGCATCCTGTTGTACTCAAGTACGGCGGATATGACCCAGCTGTCTATTCAGGGTTCGCTGCCGGGATGGGCATTGACCGCAGTACGCTGATGCGCTACCGCATTGATGATATCCGCCACTTTCGCAATAATGACATCCGCTTTTTAGAGCAGTTCTAAATCGTGAATTCGTATTAGAGATCGCAGCCAGAAGATAATTAGAATGAGGATTTTATGAAAGCACCCTTGAATTGGATCAAAGATTACATTGATCTTGACGATTTGAGCATTGAAGAAATCGCAAATGTCATGACCATGGTCGGCTTGGAAGTTGATGGTGTTCGACTGGTTGGGCTACCAATGCCAGCTGGAGAGCATCATGAATTTAAGTATGAAGGGCTTTCTTGGCCGGCTGACAAGTTCGTTGTAGCACAGGTGGAAGAGGTCTTACCGCATCCTGATGCGGACCGCCTGGTTTTATGCCGTTTGAATGATGGTCAAAAGGAACTGGTCGTGTTGACCGGCGCACCGAATCTTTATCCATACAAAGGAGTGGGACAGCTTGAAAAACCGCTCAAGGTTGCATATGCACGTGAAGGTGCAGTACTTTATGATGGCCATAAACCCGGATCTGTACTGACCAAACTGAAAAGGATGAAGATCCGTGGGGTGGAATCTTTTTCGATGATCTGTTCCGAAAAGGAATTAGGTATTTCGGAGACGCATGAAGGGGTAATCATTTTGGATGATGATGCACCTACAGGTATGCCCTTAGTGGACTATATGGGCGATGCTGTTTTGGATATCAGCATCTTGCCGAATATGGTGCGCGATGCCAGTATTGTGGGTATGGCGCGCGAAATCGCGGCTGCCACCAAGCGTCCTCTCCGTAAACCAGACGATCAACTAGAAATGCATGGGAAATCGATAAAAGGGCGTGCTGCGATTGAGATACGTGATGCAGAATTGAACCCGCGTTTTGTTTTGGGGCTGATCGAAGGCGTTGAGATCAAGAGCAGCCCTTATTGGGTACGGCGGCGGCTGAACTTGGCTGATATGCGTCCGATAAACTGCATTGTAGATGCGACCAATTACACTATGCTGGAGCTTGGTGAACCGCTGCACGCTTTTGATTATGATATCTTAATCAAGCGCGCAGGTGGCAAAGCACCGACCATCATCACCCGCACTGCTGAAGCAGGTGAAAAACTTACCACGCTGGATGGTGAGACATATGAACTTGAGCCTTATATGGAATTGGTGACTGATAAAGCTGGTGCACTTTCGCTGGCAGGCGTGATGGGCGGCGAAGAGAGCGAAGTCAACGTAAAAACCAGTTGTGTGTTGCTTGAGGGGGCGGCGTGGAACTTTATCAACATTCGCAAGACGATTAGCAAGCTCAAGCTCAATTCAGAAGCTTCATATCGCTTCAGCCGCGGTATACACCCTGCGCTTGCGGACCAGGCAGTACGTTTATGCTTGCAGCGTATGCTTGCGTGGGGTGGTGGCGTGGTTGCAGAAGGATTGATTGATGAATATCCAGCCCCGCCTGAAGACCCAGTGGTCGAGATATCGACACACGACGTGGAGCGCATGCTGGGTACAGCGATACCAATCGATGAAATTCAGGATATTCTGACGCGGCTGGAATTTGACTGTGAACTAAACAGGGATACGATCAAGGCAAAAACCCCGCCGCTGCGATTGGACATCAACCCGGGCTTGGTCGGCAAAGCAGACCTTTTGGAAGAGATCAGCCGCATTTATGGCTTTGATCGTATTCCACCCAAACGGCTCTCTGAGGAATTGCCGCCGCAACATGGTAACCAGGCGCTTGACATGGAAGAATTGATGCGCGATCTACTGGTTGATCTGGGTCTGCAGGACACTGTGGCATACCGTCAGACTTCACCTGAAAGAGAGGCGCGCATTCTGCCAGAAGATGCTGATGGTGAAGTTCGCGAATATTTGCGTATCAAGAATCCCATCACAACAGACCGAACTGTGATGCGTCGCAGTATTTTAGCAACCATGCTCGAGATACTTGAACATAACTGCCACCTGCGTCAGCACCTGGCGATGTTCGAGATCGGACCAGTTTTCATACCTAATGCTGATCAGTTGCTCCCTGATGAGGTGTTGAAGCTATCCATCGGCATGACAGGCTTACGTAGCCAAACTACTTGGCAGGATAAGGCCCCTGAGGTGATGAGTTTTTACGACATGAAGGGAGTCATTGAAGGTTTGATGGATGGACTACATATCCCCAATCCAAGTTATCAACCCGTAAAACGCCCGAGCTTCCATCCGGGGAAATGCGCTGAAGTTATGGTCGGAGAAAAGGTGCTGGGTGTTTTTGGAGAGTTGCATCCGCTGGTGAAGGCACACTACGAGTTTGATGATTACCCTGTACTGGCTGCGGAGCTTGATGTTACTTCATTGCTCGAAATAGCGACTATTATTTTTGACATTGAAGCTATACCAAGCTATCCTCCAGTGATCGAAGACATTGCTGTTATTGTTGATGAGACGACTTCAGCAGAGCAAATCGAAGCTCTGATCTGGCATGCTGGTGGAAAGATGCTCAACAGAGTGCGGCTCTTTGATGTTTATCGTGGTGAAAAGATTGGTGTGGGCAAGAAGAGTATGGCATATAACCTGACTTACATGGCACCCGACAGAACATTGACGGATAAGGAAGCTGCCAAGCTGCGTAACAAGATCGTTAAAAATCTTGAAAAAGAACTTGGCGCTGTCTTGCGCAGTCAGTAAATCTGTAAAGGTGTATACACCCCGGAAAATCTTTAATCGGGGTGTATGTATTTAATTAGGAGAATTTCTTGAGACGAATACGTTATAGAGCAATCCAAGCGGTGAAAAGCTGCATGGTAAAATGGGAGCAGGAGAGAATAAAATGGATACCAAAAAAGCCCTTTTGATCGCAGCTTTGGTGACAGTATTTATCTGTGGGTGTCCTGGCTGCTCGCTGATTTTCAGTAGTGCCTCCGCAGTCATCGATGCACTTAGTGTGGCTGGTTCGGATCAAAACTTGTGGTTGGATGCTTTTCTTATTGGTGTGCTGCAAGGTGGATGGATGCTTTGCTTGGGTGGTTTAATGATCTTTGTTCCGCTTGTCTTATTGGTGATTGGCTTGGTGCTAGGAAACAAGAGAAAGATATCCAAGCCAAGTGGTGTTTCAGGAACAGGTCCAATTCCGCCGACTTCCTAGACCATCTTATTGCAACGAGTTATGGCTGGTTGGTGAGGATGCAGATATTTAGATAATACATTGAATTTGACCCTGTTGCATTATCCGTATTACAATTGAAGTGCGTCCATCTCTCACTATAGCAGTATGCGATTGTTTTGCTATATTACTTAGGATGGCAATCTTATAAAGAGGAGAACTTAATGTCCAATACCCCATTTCCATCCAAGCGTGCACCAGCTTTTGCTGATGTTCCAGATGAAAAATGGACCGATTGGCGCTGGCAGCTCAGCCATCGCTTAAACTCGGTTGAAGACTTCGAACAGTTATTTCCGCTCAGCGAGAGTGAACGCAAAGCCCTCAGCCAGCAGGGGCTTTTCAGGGTGGATATTACGCCTTATTTTGCTTCTCTGATCGATCCTGATGATCCGAGCGATCCTATACGCAAGCAGGTGATACCTACTGCTGAAGAGATCCTGCCTTACACCGGCATGATGGAAGATTCGCTGGCTGAAGACAGGCATTCACCTGTACCGGGGCTGGTGCACCGTTACCCTGACCGGGTGTTGATGTTGATCACTACGCAATGTGCCTGCTATTGCCGTTACTGTACGCGATCCCGTATTGTTGGAGATCCAAGCCAGACTTTTTCAAGTGAAGATTTTGAAGCTCAACTTGATTACTTGCGGCGGACTCCCCAGGTGCGGGATGTGTTGCTATCCGGCGGCGACCCATTGACTTTATCCCCGCGCGTCCTCGAACGTATTCTGCGCGCGCTGCGCGAGATTCCACATATTGAGATTGTACGCATAGGTTCCCGCGTTCCTGTCTTCATGCCTCAGCGTATTACCTCGGAACTGACAGATTTGCTGCAGCAATTTCACCCTTTGTGGCTCAACATCCATGTTAATCACCCAAACGAGATCACAGCTGAACTTGCCGAAGCCTGTGATAAATTGTCGCGCGCAGGTATCCCGTTAGGGAACCAATCTGTTTTGCTTGCAGGTGTAAATGATGATGCATTCATCCAGAGGCGCTTAGTGCAGGACTTGGTGCGCATACGTGTGCGGCCATATTATCTTTACCAATGTGACCTTGTGGAGGGTGCTGGGCATTTCCGAACACCGGTTGCTAAAGGGATTGGGATTATTGAAGCCCTACGCGGGCACACTTCGGGTTTTGCTGTGCCTACTTATGTTGTGGATGCGCCCGGTGGCGGCGGAAAGATACCGCTGGGTCCTAATTATTTGATTTCAATGTCTGACCACAAGATTGTGCTGCGCAATTATGAAGGTTATATCACTACCTATGAGGAACCTCTTGATTACAAGCCTCCTGACGCGAGATTAGCAGCGCCCTTTAAGAAAGCGATTTCGGAATCAGGTCAGGATGGCGTGTTTGGCTTACTGGATGGCGATGAGATGTCCATTAAACCGGAAGGTTTTGATCAATTGCATGTCCGAGGCGGAAGTCAACACCGGTTGCGCGCTGATAGCAGCAAATGGAGCCCGCTGGGTATTGGTTCTGGCGAAGAGGAAGAGTAGGCTTAGTTTACTTTAACGATACTGGTTGCGCATGGTAGCACGGCTGGGGCAATCTGTAAAATTCAGCATTTCATGATCAGTGTGACCCAATCCTCATATTCTAGTTGTGCGGCCAGATTTAAACCTACCTCATTGGCTGCAGTTTCTACTACAGGAATTTGTGGGGAGAGGATGCCAGCCAGCACCATGTTTCCACCAGACCTTAGCAGTGAAGCCAGGCCATCTTTAAATAGGCGGATGATGATGGGGGCGAGAATATTTACAAGTACAAGTGGTGCCTGGCTGATTGAAAAGTCCCCGTTGAGGATCTCTCGCACGGAACCTTTGCCTGTTTCCAGGCTGGGCAGAATCGAATTTAGCTCAGCATTTTGCTTGGTTGAGTGTATGGCTTGATTGTCAACATCAACAGCCAGAACATGTCCAGCACCAAGTTTCAGAGCAGCTATAGAGAGGATACCCGATCCACAGCCAACATCGATGACGTTCTGTCCGGGTTGGAGCAATTCTTCCAAGGCTTGAAGACTAAGTTGCGTGGAAGGATGTGTACCAGTACCGAATGCCAAATTGGGATTGATGCGAACAATTTTACGAGTATATTCAGGCTTGGTTTCCATCCAGGCTGGTAAGATAAGCAACTGTTTTCCGATCTGGATTGGTTGATAGTGTTTACGCCAGGAGGTCATCCAATCCTGGTCGTGTATAGGTTTATATTCTGGTTTGGGAAGTTCTTGGATTTGCCCTAAGTGCCAAAGCACTTCTTCGAGGTCCTGGCGTGTTTGTTCGATATGTTCATCAAATGGCAGGTAACCAAAGACACGTACTTTTCCGGTTGGGCGATTTTCCTGTTCAATTTTGTCGAATTCACTTTCGCTTTCGATCACGACGCCATTGGACACATAGCGCCCCAATGCCTCAGCCAGGGTTTCAGCAAGCTCGCCGGTGCAGGTGAACGATACTTCTATCCAATTAATGTCGTCAGCCACCTAATATATCCTTCAATTTATCAAAGAAGCTGCGTTCTTGAATCTTTATTTCCGTGCCCATTGTTTTTCCTAATTCTTCAAGGAGTTGTCGCTGATTTGCATCAAGCTGGGTTGGCACTTGGATCGAAACTGTGGCTAGCATATCTCCACGTGAATTCTTGCGTAGGTGGGGTATACCCTTATCTCGTAGTCTGAATACTTTGCCAGGCTGTGTGCCTGGAGGGATGCGCAGACCAACATCGCCATCAACAGTCGGGATGCGGATCTCATCACCAAGGGCAGCTTGAACCATATTGATATCCAAATCGAGCAGGATATCAAATCCACGGCGACGGAAGAACTTATGTGAAGCGACATCGATTTTAATATAGAAATTGCCGCTTGGACCGCCATTAATTCCCGGTTGGCCCTCACCAGCTAGACGGATTTGGTTACCATCATTAACACCGGCAGGGATCGGTATAATTTTCTTAATTGTTTTTCGCTCAAGGCCACTTCCATGGCAGGTGTGGCAGGGCGTTTCAATGATCTCACCTTTGCCATTGCAGTTAGGGCAAGTTACAATCTGTACCATCGATCCTAAAAAGGTTTGATGAACCTGACGGACTTCACCCTGACCTTTGCAAGTAGTACAGGGGCTTGGTTTGGAACCAGCTGCCGCACCGCTGCCATTGCATGAGTTACATTTTTCGTCGCGCGTGATCTCGATTTCTTTTTCGACGCCGAAGACAGCTTCTTCAAAGGTCAAATGAATACGAGAGCTGAGATCAACACCCCTGCGCGGGGCATTACGGCTGCGGCGCCTGGAGTTACCAAAACCACCGAAGCCAAAGAAACCTTCCAGAATGTCAGAAAGATCAATGCTTGAGAAGTCGGGCATACCTTGAAAATTAACACCTGAGTGACCAAAGCGGTCATAGGCAGCGCGTTTTTCAGAGTCTGAAAGGACTGCGTAAGCTTCGTTTATTTCTTTGAACTTCTCTTCTGCGTCAGGCGCATCATTTACATCAGGATGATATTTACGTGCGAGGTTGCGAAAGGTGGTTTTTAGGTCATCTGGGCTGGAATTACGCGAGACACCCAGGACTTCATAGTAATCACGTTTACTCATAAGCTCTTTTCAGTTCGTCGTGGCATATAATTTCTAGACGGAATGAACCTGTTCCTTGGTCAGTTTGAAATATTGCTGATCATTCTTATCCGGTTCGTATGAGGTGTCCAAAACCGGCAGGACACCTCTTTATGCTCAGCTTGCTAATGCAGGTTTGATCAAACTTGTTTGAATTCGCCATCAACGACATCTTCATCGTCAGGCGTAGTTTTATCTTCAGAGGCAGCTTCGGAGTCTGATTCCGGGTCTTGGGAAGACTCGTCAGTGGGGTTTTCTTCCTGTGCATAGGCTGCCTGGCCGATCTGTTGCAACACCTGAACAAGCGCTTCAACCTCTTTTGTGGTCGCTTCCGTATCATCTCCATCTTTAACTTCGCTAACTTTCTTCACGGCATCTTCTACCTGTGATTTAATATCAGCAGGTACTTTGTCGCCAAGGTCGCGCAGGGTTTTTTCAGCAGAGTAGATCGTGCTATCAGCATTGTTACGCGCTTCGATGAGCTCACGCCGTTTAAGGTCTTCTTCAGCATGCAATTCAGCCTCGCGGCGCATTTGCTCAACTTCGGATTCACTCAAACCGGAAGAGGCAGTGATGGTGATATTTTGGCTGCGGCTGGTTGCTTTATCCTTTGCGGTAACTTCCAGGATACCGTTGACATCGATATCGAAAGTTACTTCGATTTGGGGTACACCACGCGGCGCTGGGGGAATACCATCCAGGCTGAATTTGCCAAGGGATTTATTATCTGCTGCCAGGGGACGTTCACCTTGTAAAATATGGATCTCGACCTGGGTTTGACTATCACTGGCGGTTGAAAATACTTGACTTTCACGCGTCGGGATGGTTGTATTGCGTTTGATCAAGGGAGTGGCAACGCTGCCAAGCGTTTCAATAGAGAGGGTCAGAGGCGTGACGTCCAAAAGCAGAATGTCTTTTACCTCACCACCCAGCACACCAGCTTGTATGGCAGCACCAACAGCGACGACTTCGTCTGGATTAACACCTTTATGGGGTTCTTTATTAAATTCTTTGCGTACAAGCTCTTGAATTGCGGGCATACGTGTCATACCACCGACCATTACGATTTCATCAATGTCAGCTGGTTTGAGGTTTGCATCTTGCAGCGCTTGTTTAACCGGACCAAGGGTGCGGTTGATGAGATCTTCTGTAAGCTGCTCAAGCTTGGAGCGTGACATTGTTGTTACGAGATGTTTAGGGCCAGAGGCATCTGCGGTGATATATGGGAGATTGATCTCCGCTTGCATCACGGTTGAGAGCTCGATCTTTGCCTTTTCAGCTGCTTCTTTTAGACGCTGCAGAGCCTGGCGGTCTTGGCGTAGGTCAATGCCTTGGTTTTTCTTAAATTCGTCAGCGAGGTAGTCGATCAGGCGTCGATCGAAATCATCGCCACCCAGGAAAGTGTCACCGCTGGTTGAGCGTACTTGAAAAACGCCTTCACCGACATCAAGGATGGAAACATCAAATGTGCCACCGCCCAGGTCATAAACGCTGATGACCTCATTTTTGCGTTTGTCCAAACCATAAGCCAATGAGGAAGCTGTCGGCTCGTTGATGATGCGCAGAACATCGAGACCGGCGATTTTACCTGCGTCCTTGGTGGCATTTCGTTGAGCATCATTAAAGTATGCCGGAACGGTGATAACTGCTTGTGTAACAGGTTCGCCAAGGTAAGCTTCTGCATCGCGTTTGATCTTTGCAAGGATCATCGCTGAGATCTCAGGTGCAGAATATTCCTGACCACCCAACACAACGCGAATATCGCCATTAGGGGCTTTGGAGACTTTGTATGGCACGTGCTTCAGTGCTCGCTTTACTTCCGGATCGTTAAATTTGCGTCCCATGAAGCGTTTGATTGAAAAGATGGTGTTTTCCGGGTTAATGATTGCCTGGTTGCGAGCCACACGACCAACAAGGCGTTCTCCATTTTTATTTATGGCAACAACTGAAGGCACTAGCCGTTCACCTTCAGCTGAAGGGATGATAACCGCTTCCCCGCCCATCATGACAGCGGCAGCAGAGTTCGTTGTTCCAAGGTCGATTCCAATGATCTTTGACATATTATTTCTCCTATTTTGCGACCCGCACAAGGGCAGGGCGAATGATGCGTTCGTTTATTTGATAACCAGGTTGAAGGACTTCAATGATTTGTCCGTTTTCATAATCGGGATTATCTTCGTGGGTGACAGCCTCGTGTTGTTTGGGGTCGAATTCATCCCCAGGTGATGATTTCATGCGTTCGAGCCCATGAGTTTCCAGGGAGCTTAACAGTTTTTGATGGATTAACTCGATCCCATTTACCCAGGAGGTGCTTTCACTATCTGCCGGGCGATTATTAAGCGCCCTTTCAAGGTCATCCGAGATATACAGGAAGTTCTTTACAAGATCAGAAAGAGCATTGTTATAAGTATTGACACTCTCTTGATCAATGCGTTTCTTGTAATTGGCAAAGTTTGCACGTTCACGCTGTAGTCCATCCAGGTATTCATCTACTTGTGATTGGAGCTGGTCAATTTGCTTTTGCAGCCCATCATATTCATCAATACTCAGGGCAACCATAGGTTGAACTTCGGATTCTGTTTCTTGTTCTGAGGATTCCTCAGAACTTTCATTCTCTTTGTTGTTTTCCTCTTCAGGGTTTAGGTTATTGTCTTCTTTTTTGTTTTTACGCATAAAAATCTCCATGATAATAAAAATGAGATAAAACTATTTATAAGTTAATTAATGAGCGTCTCTGTCACGAGGTCGCTGAGAACATCAGCCACGAATCTTACGGTTGAGATAGTATGGCCATAAGGCATGCGCATGGGTCCAAGGACGCCAAGCGTGCCAGTAAGTACTCCGGGCGAGCCGTAACGTGCCAGAACTATTGAGCACTGGCGTAGCTCATCCCAGGTGCCTTCACCACCGATGAGTACCTGCACGCCACCGATTGTGCTGGTCATGATGGTGCGTGCAAGTAGATCTTCTAGCAGGGAACGCTCTTCTAAAAGTTTCAGCGCCTGACGAGCCTCTTCTGACTCGGCAAACTCTGGCTCAGCCAGGATGTTAGTCATACCGTCCAGGTAGATATCGCCAGTGATTAGTTTTTCTGAAAGTGCCATTTCTTCTTGAACTACAACCAGTATCTCTTTTCCGACAGGGTCGAGTTGAGGATGCAGCGCATCAAGTTGGTCAGCACTGCAGTTTTGACAGAGATTCGTGATCTTTGTGGCGATGGTTGAGAGTTGTTCTTGCGAAATGGGCTCTGGAAGGGAGAATATTTGTTGACGAATCTCTCCGCCCACCAGCACCATAACCAGCAGTATCTGATGGCCACGCGTTGCAATAAGCTCAAGGTGTTTAAAAAGTGCTTTTTCTGAATGCGGTGCAGTGACTAAAGATGCAGCCTGCGATTGATTCGCCAAGATGGATGCCGCTAATCTTAGCCACTGTTCAAGGTCCTGACGTGATTGATAAAATTGATGGCTAATTGTCCGCCGCGTTGTCATAGGCAGGTTTGTTCGCTGCACTAGTTTGCTGACGAAAATACGGTAGCCCTCCTCGGTAGGAATACGTCCAGCTGAAGTATGCGGCTGACGCAGGTAGCCCAAATCTGTAAGGGCTGCCATTTCATTGCGTACCGTCGCTGAACTCATACGCAGATTATATTTATTCACCATCGCTTTTGAGCCCACTGGCTGGGTCGTGTGCGTATGCTCATGCACAATGAGGGTTAAGATCAGCTTTTGACGTTCAGTTAATTCGTTCATAGCACCTTTTTATTGATTTTAGCACTCTCGAGGCGAGAGTGCTAAAATCAAGCAATTAATAATACCATGAGCAAATATATGCGTCAAGAAAGACAGCCCCGCAGGCATATTAACCTTTTATTAGAGTCCATGGGCGGACAAGAAGGAGGTGACCATTAGATGATAATTTTAGTATGCTTATTGAATCCTGAACCTTAGCGAATAAGCAAAATGTTTGCTAAACCTGATAAGAGATGGATATAATAAGAGTTGACCTAATGAGAAGCAAACTTATCAAGCGGAGAATTTTATGGGTGCGCTATATTTGTCAGAAGATGTTAGTCCGTTTTCAAGTCCGACAGATGCTGTCAATGCCTTGTTAGGAGAACGCCATGTTCCTCTGGCGAAGCAGTATGGTGCAGCAATGCACCTGGGGCATATGGCATCTTATCGGGAGGCGCTGCGCTATGCCTTCGGGCGGCGGGTATTGGATGTGGGTTGTGGCTCTGGATATGGGGCTTTCTTCTTAGCGAGTTATTCAGCAAACAGTGTGGATGCGATTGATATTCATGAAGGTGCGTTGGATTATGCCAGGCAGGTCTATGCCCATCCACGGCTGAGATTCTCGCGGGGTAGTGCCCTTAACCTACCATTTCCAGACGAGTCCTTTGATTTTGTTTTTTCGTCACAAGTGATTGAACATATAATGTCAGGTGAGGGTTTTTTAGTCGAGATTAAACGCGTGCTTAAACCGCAAGGGTTTTGCATGGTGACCACACCCAACCAGAAGCTCTTCAGTCCTGGTGGGGACAATCTCAATCTGCATCATATCAATGAGATGGATCTAGATACCTATCAGGCTGTCAGTCAATCTGTTTTTTCCCGTGTTGCATATCGGGGTATCCCGCAGAATAGTCTCGAATTACAGGAGGGCAGCCGCGTACCGGTTTTAAAGCCTGACTCTTGCATTCAACTTCAGGATTACCAGGTTCAGTATCACGATCTTCAGACTTGCGAAAACTTGCTGTTTTATGGGCACAAACATGCGCAGGGAGAATTCAGTGCTAGCCTACCTCAGGGTTTATGTCCGATCAGCGAGACGATCGCACCCTTATTTTTCGATCCAAGCGTTGGCGCGTGGGTCTGTCTGGGTGCGCATCCATATGGCGACCAAGAGCGGGAACTTTTTTTATTAGAGGAGCAGGGGCAGGTGCGGTCTTTTACATCACCTTACGCTGGGCTCTACCGGGTGGAATTTGACTTGGTGCAACCTTCAATGGAACCTGTCTGCCTTGCGATCTCAAGCCGCTCGGGCAAACGAATTTATCAGAAGGTGTTTGCAGCTGGTGTAAGGTATTTTGAAGCGATTTTTGATGTGCAGACGGATTCAGAAGGGCGAATTTACCATGTGCTGCTCAAACCGGATATCGTCGCGGAATCGGGGCAATTTGCAAAAGATGCCGTACAGATGGTGGGGGTAAAGGCATTAAAAAGCACTGCTGGCAGCGGTACCGAGGATGAACAAGTTGAGCTGTTGTTACGCAGCTACCATAAAACTCTGCCTGAAGTGCATTGGTGAAATAACGTTCTTTGAAGTATAGACAGTAGCTTGAAAGAGTTAGGATCAGGCTTGGCGCAGGACCGCGCGTATCACATAACGATCTACGCCACCAAATTTGTATTTATACCTTTCGTCACCACGCATGAAATCAAATTCGTGGATTTCATTATCGTTTGACCATTTAAGTAGATTCGCCAGCAAAACCCAGCCTGGAGAAAACTCTGAATATTTCAGATTCCATCCCGAGTTGTAGACCCATAAGCGTTGGTCATAAATGAAACTCATATAAGCGGCAGCTTTTTCACCACCTAGAGTGAGGAATGATAGTTGCAGCCAATCATTTTCAAAAGCCACACGGGCAGTGTTATGGAGATGCTGACTCATGAGATCGGTAAGAAAATTTTGTTTTTCGGGATCACCAGCCATCATATCAATAAAAGATTGAGTTTCTGTTGCGAGCTTTTGTCCCTCTTTAACCGTATACCAGTTAGCCTGTATGGGTGCTTCAGCCGTTCGGCGCAGCTTGCGACGGACCTCGTGATGCTGTTTTTTATCGATGCCAGCAAGATAGTTTTCCCAATCACCAGGCAGGGTGATATATGGAGACGGCTGAAGCTTTTCCTGCGTGTATGACCAGCCTTTGGTTTCAGCGCTGGCTTTAAGTATCGCTAATGTGGGCGAATCGTCGAGGATGTTGTAGAGGTCAAGTGTCTGCCATTTGGGGTCATCTTGCTCCTCTAGGAAGTCCAATAAAGCGGGGATAAATGCTGGCAGGTCATGTGGGTTGACGATAAAATCTAGAAAATCAGAAACTTCTATTGAACCAATAAAGAGCAACGAGGGTTCATTTTGAAGGTTAGGTGCTGAGAAGAGGGGCGCGATGCCAAGTAAATGCCCATCTTGTTTGGCTGTGATGACCTTCAGTCGGCTTTGATCAAAGGGCCATTCACCACCGCCGCGGGTTTTCCACCAGGCATGTAGATATTCATAACGAAGGAATGGCACATGACTTGCACTGTTCTCTAATAAGGCATTCCATTCTACAGCAATGGTATCCAACTCATCAAGTGTCGTAATAACATTAAATTCCATTTTTAAGATTATACCCTGCGGTTTGATTTGTGTATTGTATAATAGTATTAGTTTTACTGGTGCTTTCACTTCAATTGCGATTTACAGACAGGAATGGTAATGATGTTTGATCTTAATTTAATTTCCCTAAGTTATACCAGTGGGCAGCTTCAAGATGAAACGCCCGGGTTTTACGCTGCCAGGGCACCCAAAAGATCTGCACGAGGTAGACAGGAAGATTCGCTGATAATTTTCTTAACTTTAAAAGGTAGCAAGCTCCTTTCACCTCAAAGCCAAACAGAGTGGCTGAAACGATTAAGTAGTGTTTTCTTTAAAACATCAGGTTCTGTAACCTCAGCCATGCGCGTGGTCATTGATACACTCAACGTTTCCCTATTGGAGCGAAATCTTAAACTGGTTGAGGATCGGGACAGAATATCTGCTTACTTGAATTTGGCCGTAATCCACCACGATACTTTGTTTATTTCCCAGTGCGGGATCACGCATGCATTGTTGATCAATAAAGGTGGCCTTATCCACTTTTTTGATACGGATTTGGGGAACCGCGGATTGGGTTTGAGCCGAAGCCCCAAGATACGCTACTTCCAAAATGCTATTGATGACGGTGATTATCTGATCATTTCACCTGAGCCGCCTGAAAGCTGGAATCAAGATAACCTTGTTTCACAGGGTAGACCAGAAATAGAACAGCTGTGGCGCAGACTGCATCATAAGATGCCTTTAAATCAATGCGCTGGGCTGATTCAGCTGCAGGCTGGTGAGGGGGCTGTTAACATCATACGTCCAAAAGAAGGGCGGATTGTGCAAAGTAGCAGTCCAACGGGCGCGGTTCTAGCGCGCGAGAATGACTTGGCGCGTGATATCCGCCCCCCTCGGCCAGTAACAGAATCCGTTAGTCCAATATTAAAAAATGATGGAAAAGCTGTAAATGCTGAGATTAAGCAAGCGGATCGTGAAGCAGGGGATAGCGCACTAGTACCAGAAGAAACGGCGCGGGCTAAGGAAAACTTGGAAGGTGTGTCCGATATCAGCAAAACCTCGGTGCTCAAGAGTGAGGCTGTGGAGAAGGTGCAGCCGATAGCGACAGAGAATGCAACGTTTCCAAAAGTCGAATTCGAAAAGGCTGAAGATGATCCACAAACAAAATCAGGTGTGCAGTTCGAAAAACTCGAACGGGCTGGTTTGAAAGGGCTTTCCACGTTCTTCGAGTGGCTGCACAGGGCAAAGAATATCGTTAAGACTTTCTTTAGAGACCTGATAGGGAAAATATCTCCAAAGACAGGCGTAGGCCAACCCAAGCTCTCACGCGGAACGATGTTTTTTATTGCTATAGCAATACCTTTGCTTGTTGTGGCTATAGCTGTAAGCGTATACGTAGGACGTGGCAAAGAGCAGCAGTATTTATATTATTTCTCGCAGGCTCAAGCAGCTGTTGCCAACGCGCAAATTGCCAGTGACGTGGAAACACAGCGCAGCGTTTGGGGACAAGCGCTTATCTGGGCAGACCAGGCATCAGATTATCGCGATTCTGAGGAACTAAGAGCTCTAATTACTCAGGCTCAAAGTGCGCTTGATGCATTAGACGGTGCAGAACGTCTGGCATTCCAACCAGCGATCGTGGGTGAACTTTACAATGAGATTGATATCCGCCACATAATCGCCTTGGGCAGCGACCTGTATTTATTGGATGCATCCCAGGGGCGTGTGATCCACCTGACCTTGGGCGGTAATGGATATGAGGTGGATGCAGGATTTATTTGTCAGGCGGGGCAGTATAGCAGCATCACTGTGGGTAATCTGGTTGATGTAGTTTCGATTCCGATAAATAACGAATTTAGGGCACCGATCCTGGCTGTGGATAGCAGCGGGAATATTCTCTACTGTACCACCGGGAAAGAGCCTGAAGCACGCAGCCTGATCACACCTGACCGAGGTTGGGGTGTCATTCAGAGCATGGCTTATGATTCACAGCGCCTTTTCCTGCTTGACCCAAGCAAAAATGCGATCTGGGTTTATGAAGGAAACGCATCTAGGTTTGAAACAGCACCAAGATTTTATTTTGAGGGATTCCCTTTGGATGTAAGTACGGTTGTGGATATCACCGACAATGGGGATGAACTATATATGTTGCATAATGATGGTCATCTTGCGAGTTGTATTGCCAGCGGTTTTGAATTTGCACCGATCAAGTGCATAGATCCGGAACCATACCATGATGAGCGAGTGGGTGTACGATCACTAAATTTGCCGGAGCTGCAATTCAACCAGGTTTTATATTCTCCGCCGCCGGATCCTTCGATTTTCTTACTAGCTCCGGGGTATGCAGATATCTATCAATTTAGTTTACGTCTGAACCTGAACCGCATTTACCGTCCAAACTTCGGCGAATATGATGTTGAAGGAAACGAAGCGACTGCATTTGCGATTGCAGCCAACCGCAGGGCATTCCTTGCTTTTAGTCACCAGCTCTTTTACGCAGTCATACCATGATTTATAGTGTTTCGCACCATGTGAGAACGATGTAATGACTGAGCGGAGGGATTGATAGCTGTTTAAGGCTGATGGTCATTCAATTTCATAAAATGTGAAGACCAATAATATCTGCAACGGGGGACTCTTTTTGTATCGTGCTTGTACTTGAGCAGGGTTAACTTGACGGCATCAATTGCCTGATTAATGTTACAATTGAAACTTAATGGTGTTCAAATCAATCTACTCGCCTGAATAGATTATGATACCTTTTAAATGCTCTTTACTTGTAAAATTTCATGGCTCAGAGGAGTTTTATGGCACAAGTTGATTCCCGAAATGAAAATTTGAAGAAGATGCGAGATACTGCTCAACAAGGCGGCGGTCCCGAGCGGATTGAACGTCAGCACGCTAAAGGCAGTTTGACTGCTCGTGAGCGCTTAGCATTGCTGCTAGATGAGGGAAGCTTTCGCGAATTGGAACCCTTCGTTGTGCAGCAGCATGATCCTGATAAGAAATCTGTCCTCGGCGATGGTGTTGTCACCGGATATGGCAAGGTTGATGGACGCATGATTTATGTGTATGCTCAGGATTTCACTGTGCATGGTGGCTCGTTAGGAGAAATGCACAGTCGAAAAATCTGCCGAGTGATGGATCTCGCTGTGCGTACTGGTAGCCCGGTTGTTGGCATGATTGATTCGGGCGGGGCGCGTATCCAGGAGGGTGTAAAGAGCCTTGGCGGGTATGCAGAGATTTTCCGCCGTAACGCCCAGTATTCCGGCGTTGTTCCTCAAATCAGCCTGATCATGGGTCCCTGTGCTGGTGGGGCGGCATATTCACCTGCGTTGACAGATGTGGTTATTATGGTTGAGAAGCAGTCGTTCATGTTTTTGACTGGTCCGCAGGTCATCAAAACTGTTACTGGAGAGGAAGTGGACTTTGAATCTCTGGGTGGGGCAGATGTACATCTTTCCATAAGTGGAACCGCTCATTTGACTGCTTCAAATGAGGAAGGAGCAATCCAGCTCTGCCGCTCAGTTTTGAGCTACCTCCCTTCCAATAATGTTGATAATCCACCAGTTTTGAAGAATGGTGATGATGCCAATCGCAGAACTGTATCGCTTAATAAGCTTGTACCGACTGATTCTAGTATGCCTTACAGCATGCATGTCGCGATTGAACAAATCGTTGATAAAGGTACATTCTTGGAGTTGCAGACTGGCTTTGCACGTAATGCGATCGTAGGTTTAGCGCGTTTGGACGGCATGTCCGTTGGTGTGATAGCTCAAGAGCCGGATGTTATGGCAGGTGTGATCGATATTGACGCGGCCGATAAGATCTGCCGGATGGTGCGCTTCTGTGATGCTTTCAACTTGCCTTTGATCACTTTTGTGGATTCTCCGGGCTTTTTGCCTGGTGTAGAACAAGAACACCGCGGGATCATTCGCCATGGAGCGAAGGTCTTATTTGCCTACTCTGAGGCAACTGTCCCAAAGATAAGTGTTGTTACCCGTAAAGCTTATGGGGGTGCTTATGTAGTGATGAGCAGCAAGTATCTGGGTACTGACATCACTTATGCCTGGCCGAGTGCAGAGATCGCAGTGATGGGTGCGAAAGGGGCAACGAATATCCTTTATCGTAAGCAAATAAGCCAGGCTGATGATCCTACAGTTGAAAGAGCACGCTTGGAAGCGGAATACATTGAACGGTACCTGACCCCCTATGCGGCGGCCAATGCGGGTTATATTGATGATGTGATTGAACCTGCTGACACAAGAGCCAGGTTGATAGACGCTTTGTATGCTATCAAAGATAAATATATGCCCACTACGGCACGCAAACACGGAAATATGCCGGTTTAATAAAGGAGCAATTGGATTATGCGTGAACTAATGCAAACCGGTTGGTTGATTACAGGTATAGGTATGGGATTGGTTTTTGCTGTGATCATTATTCTGTGGGGTTTAATGGCATTATTGATGAAACTAACTTCCAGAGAAAAAAAAACTAAACTTGAGAGTGAGGCTGAATCGGATTTGCTGACAGAAATGGTGTTCTTGCAAGAAGACCAGAATGATCTTAAAAAGAAAGCTGCTGCAGCCGCGGTGGCAATTGGACTGGGTTTGATACAAGATGCGCAATCTGGTCCCCAAATAAATGAGCAAAATACTGAAATTAACGCCTGGCAAGCTGTAACTCGCGCCAGGCAGCTTCAGAATCAGATAATACGAGGGCGACGTTAATGAAAATCCAGGTTCAGATTGATAAACAAGATTTTTATGTTGAAATTAACGATATTCACGCACGACCGATAATTGCCATTGTGGATGGTGAACGTTTTGAAGTTTGGCCAAACGAAAGCGAGAAAGCAAAGATATCTGCTGATCCTACGCAGGCTGCTCAAGCCCCAGAGAGCTCCTCTGGTGCAGTACCTGTGGCTGCAAGTGAAATTGGTCGAAAGGCTAGCAATGTGATCAAGGCACCGTTGCCAGGCGTAATCGTATCGATTGAAGTTAAACCTGGCGAGTCAGTCAAGCATGGTCAAGAGCTGTGTACGCTGGAAGCGATGAAAATGAAAAATGTCATCCGTTCAACCCACGATGGTGTGATCAAGGAGATTCTCATTTCAGTCGGCGATCAGGTTCAACATGACCAGACATTGTTCACTTTTGAAGCATAGTGGAGCTAGAAACCAATGGATTTTACATACTTAATTAACGAACTTACCAAAGGTTTTACGAGCTTTACCTGGGGAAGTGCGTTTATGATCGCCGTCGGTCTGGTATTGATCGCATTGGCAGTGTTTAAAGAGTATGAGCCGGTTTTGTTGCTACCAATTGGCTTTGGCTGTGTTATGGCGAATCTTGGTATGTCTGCCGATACTGGATTTATGAAAGTCATATATGATGCGGGTATCAAAACGGAGATATTCCCATTGCTGATCTTTGTCGGTGTTGGAGCGATGATTGATTTTAGCCCCTTGCTGTCACAACCAAGTATGGTGCTGTTGGGTGCGGCAGGACAATTTGGTATTTACGGGACTTTACTGCTGGCACTCTGGTTAGGTTTCCCCTTAAACCAAGCTGCTTCAATTGGCGTGATAGGCGCGATTGATGGGCCGACGGCAATCTTTGTGGGCAGTAAACTTGCGCCTGAAATACTGGCACCGATTGCTGTGGCGGCTTATTCTTATATGAGTCTTATTCCCATTATCCAACCACCGATCATGAAACTCCTTACCACGCGTAAAGAACGTCTCATCCGCATGGAATATTCACCGCGACCAGTCTCGCGTTTGACGTTGGTAATCTTTCCAATTTTTGTAACGGTCATTGTCAGCCTGATAGCACCGGATGCTGCACCGCTTATCGCCGCGCTTATGTTGGGCAACTTGCTGAGGGAGAGCCTGGTAGTTGACCGTTTGAACAAAGCGGCGCAAAATGAGATCATCAATATTACTACACTATTCTTGGGGTTGGCGATCGGTGCGACAATGACAGCGCAGAGTTTCTTAAACCTTGAAACCTTAAAGATCCTGGCGCTTGGTTTAGCGGCTTTTGTGATCGATACTGTGGCGGGACTCTTATTTGGCAAGCTTATGGCGGTTGTGACTCGTAATAAGGTCAATCCTTTGATAGGTGCATGCGGCATCAGTGCATTTCCTATGGCTGGGCGTCTTTCAGCGAAGATGGCGCAGGATGAAGATTTTGAGAATTTCATCCTGATGCATGCCATGGGAGCCAACACGGCCGGACAGCTGGGAAGTGTTATCGCCGGTGGTTTATTGCTTGCTTTGGTATCCGGTTTAGTTTAGGGGGGAATTGATTCTTAGCTTATATTTGGAGCAAGGAGACAATATGTATGTGTCTTGCTCCGAGAGTTTTCGTTAAATGTCTAGCTTGTAACCGACGCCGCGCTCGGTGCGGATTAATTTAGGTTTGCGGGGGTCTTCTTCGATAGCCCGGCGCAGCCAGCTGATATGGACATCTAATGTGCGTGTGTCGCCAACGTATTCTGTTTCCCAGACTTTTTTAAAAAGAGTCTCACGCTCTATAATCTTACCCGGCTTGGCCATTAAGTGTTTCAGCAGGGATGAAAGGCGTGGCGTTAGCTGCGTTTCGTGGCCATTGCAGCATACAAAATGCGTTTTTTTGTTCAATTTTACAGGACCTACTTGCAGGATATGTTTATCTTCGGCAGGATGGTAGATACGGATTCGATTGATTAATTTTTGGATTGTGAAGGGTAGGGTTAAAATAACACTGGCGTCTACATTGTCGGGAAGCTTAGTGCCCTCAGCGACTATAAGGATTATGGGAATATTTTTTAACTGGTTTCGGAAAGCGCTGCAAATACGTATGCCGCTGGTGCGTAAGGAAGCGGCGTTAATCACAACAATATTTGGTTTAACTTTTTTGATTATAGTAAGACCCGCGCTACCATTTTCAGCTTGTATTATTTCATAATCTTTTTTCTCAAGTTCTTGAGCAAAAAGGGGGCGGTTGCCCCTTTTGCCTTCAATCAAAAGAACTCGAATGTAATTATCGTCGTTCAAGATTATGCCCTTCAGAATGTAGATGCTTTACTTGTTAGGATCAATGTATGACTGTTTTTTCGATTATACACTAAAATATTCAAAACACGTATTTTAATTGTGGTCAAACCATGAGAATAAACTTATAATTGTGTGGGATATGATGCATCAGTTGATAGAGTTGACAATTGAAAATGTTTCTAATTATAAAAGCCTGGTTATGCTAAGATGTTTTTATCGGTCTTGAAAGTTAAAAGCCGAAGGATTTTAAGGCTAACTGGTTGCAACTAAGCATTTGCCATGTTAGAATCAAGTCACCCGGCCAGCCGGGTTTGAGGTTGCTAATGGGAGCTGTTTATGTCAAAAATGATCACCTGTGTAATTGACAGCGTACGGGTCAGTTTAACCAATCAGCAGCGGGTGGTTGTGCTACGGGAGAGAGACGCCGAGCGATATTTGCCTATTTGGATAGGTCTGTATGAAGCAGAAGCTATAACGATAGCACTGCAAAAAATCGAAGTTGCACGCCCGCAAACACATGATCTATTACGTTTGATGATGCAAACTATGGAGGGGCGCTTGTTGCAGGTTGAGATCACTGCACTGCGGGACGATGTGTTTTATGCCAGCCTGGTGGTTGATCAGAATGGTCAACGGAAGGATATTGACTGCCGGCCATCTGATGCATTGGCTTTGGCCGCGCGTAGCTCGGTTCCTATTCTTGTTGAGGAAGAGGTTCTTGCCGCGGCGGGTATTGAACCCGAAGAGGATGCCAGCGAGATGGAAGGTGAGATTGATACTGAAAGCGAAGACTTAACAGTATTTGAAGACTTTCTGGAAAATCTGGATACTGACCTCGGGGAGGGAGACGAACCTGGGGTAGATGAGCCGGAAGCGGAGAATCCCGTTTGATTCTGTGCCTATAGTGGAAGCCTTTAGCTTAAGACAGTAATAGTGATTGACCAGTTTGGAGATTTACAGAACGATCCGAATTAAATTCTAAGATGGTTAGTAGAACAAGAAACCTAAGGTATTAATAACGATGAGCAACCAAGATTTCAGTCAAGATAAATTAACCAGTGGGGTTTTATCTATCCCCAGTAACCGTGAGGCTGAAGAAGCCCTGATTGGTTCTGTTTTGATCAACCCGGAGGTGTTTTTGGAGGTTGCCTCATTCCTGGATCCAGAAGATTTTTATATAATGCGCAACAAATGGATATGGGAAGCCTTCAGGCAGCTTAATGAAACTCGTACCCCGGTTGACTTGGTCACGATAAGTGAAGTGCTTGCAAGCAATGGTCATCTGGAAGAGGCTGGTGGAATGCCATACCTGATGGGTCTTGCCAATCAGGTGCCTTCCTCTTTGCATGCGGAAGCTTATGGACGCATAGTTAATGATAATGCCACGCGCAGACGCATGCTTGCAGCAGCTAATGATATTGCAAAACTCGCTTATCGGCAGGACCAGAGCATTGACACGGTAGTTGATGAGGCTGAGAAAGCCATATTCAATGTAAACGAAAGACGTACACGGGGTGATTTGTTGCCCATCAGCAAGGTATTGGGGGAATATTATGAAAGGATTGATTCTCTTGCGCAACGCTCGGATGAAATTTATGGCGTCCCGACGGGCTTGATTGACGTGGATAAATTGTTAGGGGGTCTGCAAAAGTCCGACTTTTTAATCGTTGCTGGAAGACCTGGTATGGGTAAAACCGGTTTTTTAATTGGTGCAATGAAGCATGCAGCGATGGTGCATAAAAAGCATGTGGCAATGTTCTCTTTAGAAATGTCTAATGAACAACTTGTCCAACGTCTCCTCGCACAAGAAACAGGCATTAATTCCAAAAAACTGCGTACAGGCGAGCTGGATGATGATGAATTGTCACTCTTAATGGCCGCAATGGATGCATTAAGCAATACAACTATCTATCTTGACGATACACCTGCGATCACGCCCCTGCAACTGCGCACGAAATGCCGCCGCTTGCATATGGAAGTGGGTCTGGATTTGGTGATCGTGGATTATTTGCAGTTGATGAGCGGTGATTTTCGTACAGATAACCGGGTGCAAGAGGTTTCGAATATTTCACGTAACTTTAAGGCTTTGGCACGTGAATTAAATGTGCCGGTCTTAGCTGCTGCCCAGCTTTCGCGTGCTGTGGAGCACCGCACTGACAAACAGCCTATGCTTTCAGATCTGCGCGAATCCGGCAGTCTGGAGCAGGATGCAGACGTTGTGATGTTCATCAATCGACCTGATGCGCTTGATGAGAGCAATCCACGCCAGGATATTGCACAGCTCGTTGTGGCAGAACACCGTAATGGTCCCACGCATGGTGGTATATCTCTGGTGTTCATAAAACATCTTGCACTATTCAAGAATGCAGCGACACAATCTGAACAACATTAATGGGTTGGATGAGATGAACCATCATGTTTGAATCGGCAGCTTTTAAAGGTTTTGCAGAAGGAGAGAATCTGCAAGTTGGATTCCCTGATGCTTTTTTCAAAGACTTGTTACCGGTAATCGATGACCTGCTTGAGTTGAAGATCACGATGTATATTTTTTGGTTCCTTTCCCAGCTTGAGGATAAAAGCAGCTATATCCGTTCGGTTGATTTCGCTGAAGATGAAGCCCTCATGCGGATGTTGGACGGCCCCACAAACGTAGCAGAGGCGTTAAAAAAGGCTGTTAAGCGTGGTACGCTGCTCAAAGTGGATATTACTACCCGAAGCACTGCAACAGGAACATATTATTTCTTAAATTCTCCGCAAGGTAGAGCTGCAGTAGAAGCGATTGGACAGGGCAAATTTAGTTTTAATGACTCTCCAAGGAAAGGCATCTCTCTTGGAAAAATGAAACCGAATATTTACAAACTTTATGAGGAAAATATCGGAGCGATTACGCCCATGATGGCGGAAATTCTCAAGGAAGATGAGGCGCGTTATCCCAGCCTGTGGATTATGGAAGCAATTCAGATTGCAGTGCAACGAAATGCCCGCAATTGGAAGTATGTACAGGCAATCTTAGAATCTTGGCAGAAAGAAGGACGCGATGGAAAAGATCGACAAAACGCTAAAAGAGATGGCAAAACGTACTGGGAAAGATGGCTCGAAAAAAGGGGCTAAATCCGTTGCTGAAGGGAAGTCATCCAAATTTCATATGCCCGGTGATCCCAATTGCCCGATTTGCAAGGGGGTGGGTTTTATCCGCCGAGATTTGGATGTTGGTAATCCTGATTTTGGGAAAGTGGAGATTTGCACTTGTCGGCAGCATGAAGTAACTCAATCCGTACGTAGCAAGCTCTACCGGTTAAGTAATCTGGCAGCGCTTAAAGGGCTGACTTTTGAATCATTTGAACCGAGGGGACGGGTCGGCCTGGGAAAACAGCAAGCCGATTCACTTGAACAAGCTTTCAATCATGCGCAGAATTTTGCGGGTTCGCTCAAAGGCTGGCTGCTGCTAATGGGGCGTTACGGCTGCGGAAAGACTCATTTGGCAGCTGCGATTGCCAACCAGGCGGTCAGTTTGGGGGTTCCGACACTATTCCTGACTGTGCCAGACCTTTTAGATT
>JAUXFJ010000124.1 GCA_030620065.1 Anaerolineaceae bacterium | reverse complement strand
CTGAGTGTCTTGGATACCTTCCCGAATGTGGGCGCGGTGACAGGGTTTTACGTACGTGAACGGGTCAGGTTGAGCTCGGAGGCGACCGTCAAATGGGCCGGCGAGGCAGAGCATACAGTTCAGCGCGGTCTGTTGATGCCGCACAAATGGGAAGAGGAATATATTGAGGCTTATGATCGCAGCCCTGAACGCTATCAGAGTGAAACTGAAGGGATTGAGGATATCCTTGTCAGTTACGATGGCTTGGAAGCTTGGGTGTCAGCACACCATTTTCAGGTAGTTACCCCTAAAAAGGTCATTCTGCCTATTTTTGATGAAATGCTACCAACTGGATGGAATGATGGTTTGATGGGGCGCATGGTTGAGATGGATGATCGCATGGATAAAAAAGGGTATTTGCGCCTGACTACACGCGCTCAAACTATTAAGCTGATGGGGAATGCTATCCCTGAGGAAATTGCCCAGATTGCTAAATCCCATGGTCTGAATGTTAAAAAAGCAAATATTACAACCAGCAAGACGGGCCTTCTGAAGAAGATAGCCATGAACAAAGTCGTGCGCCATATCATGCAAGGCGTTGTCAATAAACTGCATGCCCTGCTTAATTTGAAATAAGATTATTAAGGACTGAAACGTGAAGTTCCTAATTGCAGGTTCAGGCTCAATAGGCAGACGGCATATTCGTAATTTGCTCGCGTTGGGTGAAAAGAATATCTCACTGTATCGAACGTATCAAAGCACTATACCGGATGAAGAATTAGCTTTGTTTAAGGTAGAAACCGATCTACAAGCTGCGCTGGCACAGGCACCGGACGCAGTAATTGTTTCGAATCCAACTGCTGCTCATCTCGACGTTGCGCTGCCTGCTTCGGAAGCTGGATGCCATCTGTTGCTGGAAAAGCCAGTCTCTCACACGAAAGAAGGATTGGACCAGTTGGCACGTAATATTGCAAGTTCCGGAAAAACCGCTTTGGTTGGCTATCAATTTCGCTTTCATCCAGTTTTGATGCAGATCAAGGTATTACTGGACTCCGGGGAGCTCGGCAGACCGCTGTCAGTGCATGTACATTGGGGAGAGTATCTTCCGGGATGGCATCCTTGGGAAGATTACCGTAAAACATATGCCGCGCGTGCGGATCTGGGCGGCGGAGTTGTACTTACGCTTTCTCATCCTTTTGACACCTTGCGCTGGCTGATTGGCGAAGTCGGCAGCCTTTCCGCTATGACCGGGCAAACGAGCGACCTTAACATTGAGGTTGAAGACCACGCAGAGATCACACTGGCGTTTCTCAATGGATGCACTGGGTTTGTGCATTTAGATTATTATCAACGCCCGCCTTCTCACTGGATGGAAATAACAACTGCTAATGGCTTCATCCGCTGGAACAATGCGGGGGGCGCTGCGGATGTATATCGCGTAAGCAGCTCTGGGTGGGAGCGACTTGACGCACCGAGCGGTTTTGAACGAAATGACCTTTTCCTTGACGAAATGGCGCATTTCCTCACAGTGATACGTGGAGAGGAAACAGTACGCTGCAGCCTTGAAGATGGACGGAGGGCGTTGGAGATTGCCTTGGCTGTACATGAATCTGCTGCGCAAGGTTGCCAAAGGGTAATTTTGTATTGATTTTATCGGCACAATAGTTAAATTGCCGTAGAGCGTTGAATTCGTAATTATCGACTGTGATATATCTTGAAACAGTGTAAGTGGTAAAATACTTAGGCTCTTTCCTAAAACACAGGAAACACATAAATTAGAAAGTACACGAGGCAAATTAATGCATATCCATTTTCTGCTAAAACCTTTGACCTATCTTGACCCTGGTACTGGGAGTTTTATCATTCAGATGCTTATGGCTGGTTTATTGGGCGGTGCTGTTGCGGTGCGTATTTATTGGAAAAAGATCGTGGCATGGTTTAAGCGTAAGAAACCTGGAGAGTTTGAGGATGCAGATCCGACAGCGATACCTGATGAGTTGGACTAGATTTTATAAGCTGGATGAGTTGCTGCCGTTGAATATAAGCATAGAGGATCATGCGAACGTATATCATGAGCAATAGAATATCTGGATTATGGAAAAGATGGCAAAATGAGTAAAAGAATAGCTGCATCATTTCGAGATCCAAGCGGATTCATGTTTGAGCATAAGGGGGTAATTTACAGGCAGATAAATAAGTCATACCAAGCGGATTATGATACATTGATGGAATCCGGTTTATATGAAAGACTGACCAGGGCAGGAGCCATGATTGCTCATGAGGAAGTTGATGCGGCTCTTGCACCGATCCCTAAGTTGGCATATAAGGTTGTAAAACCTGACCCCATTGACTTTATCTCATACCCTTATGAATGGTGCTTTGGCCAACTTAGAGAAGCTGCACTGCTTACCTTGGCTATTGCCAAACGGTCCCTTGAATTTGGTATGAGCCTAAAGGATGCCAGTGCGTATAACGTACAGTATTTTAATGGTCGCGCTGTTTTGATTGATACGCTTTCTTTTGAAATCTACCGCGAAGGCGAACCTTGGACGGCATATCGCCAGTTCTGTCAACACTTCCTGGCGCCATTGGCGTTGATGGTTTATCGCGATGTGCGTTTGAGCCAACTTATGCGGGTTAACATCGATGGCATACCGCTTGATTTGGCAAGTGCTTTGCTTCCTAATAAAACGCGCTTCCGGTTTGGTTTATTAACGCATATCCACATGCATGCAAAAAGTCAGAAGCGCTATGCTGGCCAAATGGTTGATAAAGACGCGATTAAAGTAAAAATGAACCGCATGGCATTGATTGGACTGCTTGAAAGTTTGGAAACGACGGTTAAAAGTCTTAAAGCAAAAATGGTTAACACTGGATGGACTGATTATTATCAGGACAACAACTACAGTGAGGATGCTTTTCAAGCCAAGAAGCAGGTGATATCTGCTTTCCTGGCGCGTATTAAACCAAATTTTGTATGGGATCTTGGTGCGAATACAGGTGAATTCAGCCGATTGGCAAGCGACCAAGGGATTAGGACGGTAGCCTTTGACATCGACCCGGGTGCGGTGACACAAAATTATAAGCAGGTCAAGGCAAAACGTGAAAAGAATATCTTGCCATTGGTCATGGACCTGACGAACCCTTCGCCTTCGCTGGGTTGGCATCACCAGGAGAGAAGCTCACTTGCTGCACGCGGGCCTGTGGATGCAATATTGGCTTTGGCATTGGCACATCACCTGGCAATTGCCAACAATGTGCCGCTGTTGGATATAGCCAATTTCTTTAAAGATCTTGGGAGCTATTTAATCATCGAATTTGTACCTAAAACTGATTCACAGGTAAAACGCTTGTTGACGACACGTGAAGATATATTCCCGGATTATACTCAAAGCGGTTTTGAAACCGCATTTTGTCAGGCATATAAAATCCTGGAAAGCAAAGCGGTGGTAGGGTCAGAACGAGTGCTTTACTTGATGGAAAGAGGTATAGGCTAATAAAGGTTAACTCGCGGGAGCAGCTGCTTACATAATGACATTGAAGAGTCAAAATCGCATAAAAATCTAAATGCGAGAGTGGAAACTGGTTAATGAACATGAGCAATGTTATGGAAAAGTTTTCGATGGTGGGAAGTGTCGCGGTTGTGACTGGGGCGGCTGGTCTTTTAGGCCAGCAGTTCAGCCGCACATTGGCCCAAGCCGGTGCCAAGGTGCTGGTTGCTGATCTCAACGGTGACGCTGCGCAAGCTCAGGCGGATTCGATCCGGGCTGAAGGACTCTCGGCAGTTGCTTGCAGAGTGAATGTTACGGATCCGCAATCAACCAAAGCTATGGTCAAAAAAACCATTGATCTTTTCGGGCGGCTGGATGTGTTGGTGAACAGTGCAGCATTGGACCCGAAGTTTGACCCTCAGAATCGAAGCGCGCAATCAGCCAATACGTTTGAAAATTATCCATTGCAAGCCTGGCGGGACACCCTGGATGTTAATTTGACCGGGATGTTCCTGGTCTCTCAGGCAGCGGTTACTCCTATGCTGGTTCAGGAACGCGGTGTGATTGTCAATATTAGCTCCATTTACGGTTTAGTAGGACCAGATCAAGGTATTTACAGCATCCTAGGGGAGAGAGAAAAATTCAAGCCAGTGGATTATTCGGTTACCAAGGCTGGTGTTTTAGGACTGACGCGCTATCTGGCTGCTTATTATGCTGGCAAGAATATTCGCGTCAATGCGCTAACACCTGGTGGAGTTTACAATGAACACGATGAAGGTTTTGTGAAGAATTATTCAGCACGTGCGGTCATGGGCAGAATGGCTGAAATTGATGAGATGAACGGAGCAATGTTGTTTTTGGCAAGCAATGCCTCTTCTTATATGACCGGGGCAAATTTGATTGTGGATGGAGGATGGACAGCTTGGTAAAGAAAACCGAAGTATTGGCGCTTATACCCGCTCGTGGCGGTTCGAAGGGAATCCCGCGCAAGAACATTCGTGATTTTGCAGGTTATCCATTGATCGCATACAGTATTGTAGCTGCTCGACAGGCTTCCTCCGTTACCCGTGTGATCATAACGACAGATGATGAAGAAATTGCATCTGTGGCCAGGCAATGGGGTGCAGAGACGCCTTTCATCAGGCCGGCAGAGTATTCACAGGATAAAACACTGGATTACCCGGTCATGCGGCATGCGCTGGGGTGGCTGGCTGAACATGAAGGCTACCGCCCGGATGTCGTCGTCTGGCTAAGACCAACCTCACCTGTGCGACCGCACAGCTGTGTGGATGATGCGGTAAAGCTCCTATTAGATAACCCAAAAGCAGATTCGGTGCGAGGTGTGGTCGAAGCAGGGCAAAACCCATACAAGATGTGGCAAATTGACGATAAAACTGGGGAGATGAGAACTTTGATTGGGGTAGACGGGATCAAGGAAGCGTACAATGCTCCCCGACAGATTTTACCCAAAGTCTTCTGGCAAACCGGACATATCGATGTCATTCGCCCAAGTGTTATTCTGGATAAGCACTCACCTACCGGTGATGTCATCCTGCCCTTAAATATCGACCCGCGCTATACCGTTGATATAGACCTGCCATCGGATTGGAGGCATGCTGAAAAGCTGGTAAAAGTGGGCGGCTTGGAAATGGTTGACCCTGCAGATAAGCGCCGTTATATGCCAAAAAGAGTGCAAATGCTGGTCTTGGATTTTGATGGGGTTATAACTGATGATCGGGTTTGGGTTGATGAGAATGGTAAAGAATCCGTCGCAGCCAACCGGTCCGACGGTCTCGGAATTGAGAATTTGCGTAAGCAGATTGATGTTGAGGTCATGGTCATCTCACGTGAGGCAAATCCGGTGGTAATGGAGCGCTGTAAGAAGTTGAATATCGAGGTGATCCAAGCTGTTTTGGAAAAAGCTGAAGCCTTGAAACAGATCATGAATAAAAAAAAGGTTGACCCGGCAAATGTGATCTTCATGGGCAATGATATCATT
>JAUXFJ010000011.1 GCA_030620065.1 Anaerolineaceae bacterium | reverse complement strand
TTGGGTCCGATCAACAATATCTGCCCCGATTGGGGAACAGTGCTGTCTCGGGGTCTGATTGGTCGCAAGCAGGTAGCACTGGAGACCCGTGACCGGATGGTGGATGACGCAGAGGCCATCGAGTTTCTTGACTGTGCCGTTGAAACCATCGACGCCGTCTTGGACCTGGCGCAGAGATATGCGGAAGCCGCCAAGGAGAAGGGGCGAGATGACATCGCTGAAGTGCTCAACCATGTCCCAGCTTATCAACCTCGCACCTTTCACGAGGCTCTGCAATCGCTGCGTTTGCTGCATGCTGTCATCTGGCTGAGTGGACACTATCAAGTAGGGTTGGGACGGTTTGACCAGTACATGTGGCCCTACTTGCACGCGGATCTCGACGCAGGTCGACTCGATATGGAAAGTGCCGAAGAGCTGCTGGCCGAATTCTTTGTTGCGCTGAACAAGGACAGTGACCTATTTCCGTATGATCCGGGAGACAATGGGCAAACCCTGATCCTGGGAGGTGTCAGAAGGGATGGCTCCGACGGCGTGAATGAACTGACCCGCATGGCGCTTCGCGTTGCTTTGGAGACATCTATGATCGATCCCAAGATCAATCTACGGATCAGTCCCGACACGGACCTGAAACTGCTGTGTCTGGCGGCGGAATTGACTCGCAAAGGGCTTGGTTTTCCGCAGTACTCCAATGACGCGGTGGTGATTCCTGCCCTGGTGGCGAATGGGTACGAGATCGAGGATGCCCGCGACTACACCGTGGCGGCTTGCTGGGAGTTTATCATTCCCGGACAGGGGATGGAGATCGTCAACATCGGTGCAGTTTCCCTGCCAGCAGCCGCAGACAGGGCGATTCGGGAGGGACTGGCTGACCACAGGGGCTTTGATCAAATCCTTGACCGTGTTGCTAAAGAGATACAGATGCAACTCGATGATCTTGTAGACGTTTACTCGAGAGTTGTTTTGCCGCCTGCGCCGTACTTCTCTGTTCTGATGGATGGTTGCCTGGAACGTGGCCAAGACCTCTCGCGCGGGTTAAAGTACAACGGCTTCGGCGTACACGGCGCCGCGTCCTCTGATGCCGCTGATGCGCTCGCCGCTGTGAAGAAGTTTATCTTTGAAGAGGGGAGCGTGGACGCCAGAGAACTGCTCCGTGCTTTGGATGCAAACTTTGAAGGGTATGAATCATTGCGACAGAAGTTGTCGAGCGAGGGCCCTAAGGTGGGCAATAACGACGACGATGCCGACACGATGGTGGTCAAACTGCTTGAGTTCCTGGCGGATGCTGCGGAGAGAATCGAGGATAACGGCAGGGGTGGTCGTGTTCGCCCAGGCACCGGTTCTGCCATGTACTACGTCTGGCTGTCTAGGGGACATGAGGGAATGCACGAGCCGGTAGTTGGCGCCACGGCGGACGGACGGCTGGCAGGGGACTTTTTCAGCGCCAACCTTTCTCCATCTCACAATGCGCAAGTGCGGGGACCGATCAGCGTCTTGCAGTCGTTTAGCAAGATCGATTACAGCCGGGTGTACAACGGTGGTCCAATCACGATGGAGCTTTCGGATGCTGTATTCCGTGATCCCGAATCCATTCGAAAGGTGGCTATGCTCGTTCGCACTTTCGCACAGATTGGGTGCCAGCAGTTGCAGCTCAACACGCTGAATATCGACACGTTGTTGGACGCCAAGAAACACCCTGAGAAACACCGGGATCTCATCGTCCGTGTCTGGGGCTGGAGTGGCTATTTCTGCGAGCTAGCACCGGAGTATCAGGATCATGTCATTACCAGACACGTGTACGCGATGGGGTGATGAACTTGTCCTGGCTACTTTTGCTCCAGAAATTCCTGGGAGAACCGAGAACGAGGCGTATGCTCTGGCGAACCCCGGCGACGAGTACACCGTCTACTTTACCGGTGATGGCGACCGGCGGGTGAGCATTGGTCTCACTACCGCCAACTGGCAGCCTGACCGAAACGTGGCTCAACATTTTGGGCAGCAGGTGGACTCCCGCAAGAACTATCGAGAGCGGCAAAGCCCATATCCTGAGCTGCCCGGATTCAGGTCAGTGGGTTGTCGTGCTCAAGTAGGACAATGTATCTTTATCGTAACTATGTTAAAAATAAAACCAAAAATTTCAATCATCTATTAAGAAAAGGAAGACGCAAATGACCAAGATTACGTTTATCGGCGCCGGCAGCACCGTGTTTGCCAAAAATCTAATGAGTGACATCTTCAGTTTCCCCGAGTTGGAAGATTGCACCCTGAGTTTGCAAGACATCGACGAGGAGCGTCTGAGTACCTCGGAGATTGTGGCGCGCAATTTAGCCAAAACTATGAATATCAATCCCACCATCGAGGTCACCACCGACCGGCGGGTCGCCCTGGATGGAGCCGACTACGCCATCAGCATGTTCCAGGTGGCCGGCTACGACCCCGGTACGGTGATTGATTTTGAAATCCCCAAGAAATATGGCTTGCGCCAAACCATTGCCGACACATTGGGTGTCGGCGGGATTATGCGCGCATTGCGCACCATTCCGGTTTTACTGGATATGTGTCAGGATATGGAAGAACTGTGCCCTGATGTTACGTTTTTGAATTACGTGAACCCGATGGCGATGCTGTGTTGGGCCGTCAGCCGGGCCAGCAAAATCAACACGGTTGGACTGTGTCATAGTGTTCCTTTTACAGTTATAGATCTGGCCCATGATATTGGCGTGCCCACTAAAGATATCAATTATCTTTGCGCGGGCATCAACCATATGGCCTTCTTCCTTGAATTCGAGCGCAATGGCGAGGATCTCTATCCTTTGATGCGCCAGGTGGTAGAGGAAGGGCGAGTGCCTGATTGGAATCGGGTGCGCTATGATGTGTTTAACCGGCTGGGTTATTTTGTAACAGAATCCAGCGAGCACATTAGCGAATACGTGCCCTGGTTTATTAAGCGAGACCGGCCCGACCTGATTGAAAAGTTCCAGATTCCCCTGGATGAGTACGTCTGGCGCTGCGAAAATCAGATTGACAGCTGGGAACAGTTGCGAAAGGCCCTGGAAGACCCGGACCCAACCGCATTGGCTCGCTTTGAACAGACTTATCTCCAAGAACTGTTGAAAGAGTTGGATGAAACCGATCCCTGGCACGCCGACGAGTTGCGCCGGTGGACTTCACATCGCAATCTCGAGGAAAAAATAACAGAGCAAGGCGTGCAGCACTCTGGTGAGTACGGATCGCTCATTATCCACGCTCTGGAAACGGGTCAACCGCAGGTGATTTACGGCAACGTGCCTAACGATGGCTTGATCGACAACTTGCCGCCAGGTTGCTGTGTAGAAGTTCCCTGCCTGGTTGATAAAAACGGCATCCAGCCCACAAAGATCGGGTCTATTCCACCGCATCTGGCTGCGTTAATGCAGACCAACATCAATGTACAAACAATGACTGTGGAAGCAGCACTCACCGGCAAGCGGGAACATATTTACCACGCCGCTATGCTCGACCCCCACACTGCCGCCGAACTCGATCTGGATCAGATTTGGAATCTGGTAGACGACCTGATTGAAGCGCACCGGGATTGGTTGCCTGAATATCATTAAAAATTCCGACAATGATTTTGACTTTTTTAAGAGATAGGTGGAGAGAATGATTTCCCTACTAACTTCCTTGGCGAAGTAGTAGATGGTTTGGGGATTGCCGTCATTTAGACATTTCTTTAACTCGACTTTATCCATTTGAACATTAACAAAAAGCAGGGTAAGCTAAGACATTTCTCCGCCAAGAGAGGTGCCTAGATGCCAACCCTGCCTGCCGAATATAACACACTGCTCAATCACTTTCAGCCAATTTTTTCAAAACGGGTTTGGAAGTTAGCCATTGTTCTATTGGTGGGAGCAATTCTGTCACCTTGGAAGCGCACTGTTGCCGCAGCCTTGCGCATCATGGGGTTGAGCCAAGTAGAACACTTTCAGAACTATCATCGGGTGTTGAATCGGTCAATATGGTCTAACTTGGCATTGAGTGCGGTCATATTGTACTTGCTGCTCAACACATTTTTGTCGTATGGAAAAGTGATGATCAGGATCGACGAAACCATTGAGAGACGCCGGGGCAAAAAGATCAAGGCCAAAGGGATCTACCGTGATCCGGTGCGTTCGAGCAAGAGCCATTTCGTGAAAGCCAATGGTTTGCGCTGGATTAGTATGATGTTGTTGGTCAACATTCCCTGTGCCAAGGAAATTTGGGGTCTGCCCTTTCTGACAGTGCTAGCGCCTTCGGAACGGTATTACGAAAGCAAACCCCGTGGGCACAAGAAACTGACAGATTGGGCCCATCAAATGGGCATGCAAGTCCGCCGCTGGTTACCAAAACGCAAGATTGTCATCGTTGCTGACAGCAGTTACGCTGCTTTGGAACTACTGGATAGTCTGCTGACCCTGCCCAATCCAGTTTACATGGTCACTCAACTGCGTTTGGATGCAGCTTTATTTGAACCCGCTCCAGAAAAAGCCCCGCACAAAATCGGACGTCCACCAGTGAAAGGGAAGCGACTACCAAAGTTGAGTGAAGTGCTAACTGATGAAAAGACTGTTTGGCAGAAGGTTACCGTCAGCAATTGGTATGGACAAGGCTCTACTCAAGTGGAAATCACCAGCGATACGGCTACCTGGTATAGTCCCGGGAAGCCCGTTGTTCCCATCCGCTGGATCCTGGTTCGCGACCCCAAAGGAAAATTTGAAACCAAGGCTTTTCTCTGTACAGATCAGTCCGCTGAACCTGTCCAAATCCTGAAGTGGTTCATCCGACGCTGGCAGGTCGAAGTCACTTTCCAAGAAGTGCGTGCCCCTTTGGGTGTCGAAACACAACGTCAATGGTCGGATAAGGCCATCGCTCGTACTACACTCATTCTGTTGGGCTTGTTTTCTTGGGTTACTTTGTTAGCTCGCCAATCGCAAAAGGATGGTAAGTTACCCATTCGACAAGCTTCTTGGTACGCCAAACAGCTACCGACATTTTCAGATGCCATCGCTCTCGTTCGCAGCCGTATTTGGCATCACTGGGGTTTTTGCATGTCTCCATTAGAACCGGATATCCAAAATTCCCGCACGGATTTGCTCATTCGCCTGTTTGAAGCTGTATGTTATTCATCTTGAATGGTTCCATTTAGATAAAGTCGAGATAAGTTGATTCTAAAAAGCATTGTACGCCAAAGCTGAATAAAAATCAATGGGCGAATATAAATTCACCACCCTTGACAGAGTGAAGGTTTTGCGATAATCTTGTTGGCAATGGAATATAATTATTGTTTGAATAATTATTCAGGACGTATTTATGGATTCAAATCATCGCTGTGAAAAACTATCACTAGCAAAGCTGGAACGAAAATCTATCCAATATCGAAAAAATGTTCTTTCGATGATCAAGAAAGCTAATGCCGGGCACACGGGGGGGGATTTGTCTTGTGTTGATATCCTAAACGTTTTATATAACTATGTTTTGAATGTGTCCCCTGAAAACTTCATGGACCTCGATCGAGATCGATACATTCATAGCAAGGGTCATTCGGTTGAGGCGCTGTATACGGTCCTCGCGGATAGAGGTTTTTTTCCTTCAGAAGAACTCGATACCCTCAATCAATTTCAATCTCATTTTGTTGGGCACCCCACTCGAAAAGTGTTTGGTGTTGAACACAATACCGGAGCCTTAGGACACGGGTTATCGGTTTCTGTGGGGGTTGCGTTAGCAGGAAAAATGGATGGGCGCTCCTATCGGGTGTACACTCTGCTTGGGGATGGTGAGCTTCAAGAAGGTTCCAACTGGGAGGCTTCAATGAGCGCAGCGCATTTTGGATTAGATAATCTGGTCGTTACCGTCGATCGAAATACCTTGCAGATTACGGGAAGAACTGAAGAAGTCAGCAGCTTAGAACCGTTAGCAGATAAATTCACAGCATTTGGTTACGCGGTTCGAACTGTAAATGGAAACGATGTGGCTGCTTTGGTTGAGATTTTCGACCAGGCACCTTTTGAGAAGGGCAAACCTAGTTTGATATTGGCGCGAACCACCAAGGGGAAAGGGGTCAGTTTCATCGAGGACCAAGCTAACTGGCATCATCGTATTCCCACCGACGAAGAATTAACAGCAGCATTGACTGAATTACAGGCTGCTGAAGAAGCGCGGCAGGTTCAAGATGGAACTCGGTAGACCAAACCTGGAAGTATTTGCGGACACTTTACTGGAATTAGGTCAGCAAAACAAGGAATTGCTCGTTGTAACGAGCGATTCGCGCGGTTCGGGGAAACTGGTATCTTTTGGGCAAAAACTTCCCGGACAAATTGTTGAAGTCGGCATTGCCGAGCAAAACTTAGTTGGTATCTCAGCGGGGCTGGCCTCCACTGGAAAAATAGTTTTTGCTGTCTCACCTGCCAGCTTCCTAACAGCGAGGGCACTCGAGCAAATAAAAAATGATGTTGCCTATTCAGATATTCCTGTAAAAGTGGTAGGAATCAGTGCTGGAGTGAGCTATGGAGCCTTGGGATCAACTCACCATTCTCTGCACGATTTTGCCGCTTTGCAGGCTGTTAACAACATTGATATTATTGCGCCGGCAGATAATTTCGAAACTCGCGAGGTCATCAAAGCAGCGCTCACATATCCGCGGCCCATTTATATCCGCTTTGGGAGAAAACCGATGTACCACCTGCATAAGCGAGGAACGGCATTTGAGATCGGCAAAGCTATTATTTTAAAATCTGGTTCAGATGTCACATTTATTGCAACAGGTGAAACTGTATCTAGGGCCGTGATAGCCTGCGTTCTATTGGAAGAACAGGGCATTTCCTGCGGTGTGGTCAGCATGCATACTTTGAAACCCCTTGACGAAGGGATTGTACTGGATGCAGCTCGCGGTTCCAGGGCGATCATTACGGTAGAAGAGCACAGTGTTCATGGGGGACTAGGGAGCCTGTGCGCATCTCTCTTACTTCAGCGAGGCTTGTGCAATCCCTTCAAAATTATTGGCATTCCAGATGAGTACACCGTCACCGGCAGTCAGGTTGAAATTTTTGAATACTATGGCATCACCCCGGAAGGATTAGCTCAGACAGCTTGCCAATTGCTGGAAGAGGAGACTTTCAAATGAGTACAATTCTTGCGATTGACCAGAGCACATCTGCAACCAAAGCAATGTTATTTGACTTCCAGGGGAATTTACTAGATAAAGTTTCGTTTTTTCATGAGCAGATCTACCCGCAACCCGGCTGGGTTGAGCACAATGCCGAAGAAATCTACCAGAATACAGTCTCGGCCATTCAAAAATTGTTGGCACAAAACCAGGATTGCATAAACGATTTGATCTTCCTGAGTATCACTAACCAAAGAGAGACAATCTTAGTGTTTGACCGCCAAACTGGCCAACCCTTGCGCAATGCCATCGTCTGGCAGTGCCGCCGAGGCAGCGACATCTGTGCAAAACTAGCAGATGCTGGTAAGAACACGATCGTCCAGCAAAAGACTGGCTTGCCTATTGATACTTATTTTTCAGCGTCAAAACTCAAATGGTTGATGGATAACCACCCAGAAATCCAGGAAAAACTAAAAAATGGGGATGCTCTTATCGGCACGATCGATGCATACTTGATCTATCGCTTGACAGGTGGGAGCGTCTTTGCAACTGACTTTACCAACGCCTGTCGCACTTTATTGTTTGATATCAATACACTTTCCTGGGATGAAAATCTCTGTGAAATATTTGATGTACCAATCTATGCCCTCCCCGAAGTACGGGAAAGCAGTGGCCAATTCGGGGAGACCGATCTCGAAGGCACCCTCGCATCCCCGATCCCCATTTACGGCGTAATGGGCGATTCGCAGGCATCATTGTTTGCCCAGCGCTGCTTTGAACCGGGTACTGCAAAAGTTACATTTGGGACGGGTTCTTCCTTGCTGCTCAATTTGGGTATGGATATGAAACACTCCCAAAACGGTATTGTGACAACGCTTGCGTGGGTGCATGGCGGTAAACCCACCTATGCATTCGAAGGAATCACAAATTTCACAGGAGCCACAATTACATGGTTGCAGAACCAATTGAAGCTCATCGAGGATCCCGCTGAAACTGAAAACCTGGCACTTGCCGTTGATGACAACGGCGGGGTGTATCTGGTGCCAGCTTTTGTGGGTCTAAGTGCCCCTTATTGGCAGCCAAAAGCCAAAGCTGCCATCCTTGGTCTCACCCCCCACAGTACGAAGAGTCACGTTGTAAGAGCAGCCCTGGAATCCATTGCATATCGTATCCTGGATGTCTTGGCTTTGATGACGGAGGACGCTGGCATCGATTTGGGATATATCCACGCCGATGGTGGTGCGGTCCAGAACCAATTCTTGATGCAATTTGTATCAGACATGCTTCAGATCACCGTTCGGGTCTCCGACTTACCTGAGCATTCGGCCCTTGGCGCTGCGTTGTCCGGATTATTGGGAAAGGGACAGGTACAAACTTTGGAAGACCTGTCTAAATTTCCTAGAAATTTTAAGGAATATAACCCTAAAATGCCCCCTGATCAAGCCCAACATTTATATTCGGATTGGAAAGCAGCTGTAGAACGGGTTTTGCGATGAATTTGACTTCTGACATTGTTAAAAGCGCTGGTATTCATACCTATATGGGTGGTCACGCTATCGATGCGTTCACGGATTATGCTGTTCGCAACAAATACCAACACCTGGTCATTGTGGCAGATGATAATACCTACAATGTGATTGGAAATAGAGTAGAAAGAGCGCTTCAGAAAAATAGTATAAAACCGCACACATTGGTTTTGCATGGAAATGGTGATCCTATAAATGCTGGCGCCAGGAGCGTATTAGATGTGCTGATAGCATTAGAAGCTGGAACAGAGGTTGTTGTTGCGGTTGGTTCTGGCACCATCACAGATATCGTCCGGTTTGTAAGCCACCGAACCAGGCTGCCATTCATCAGCATTCCCACGGCAGCCTCTGTAGATGCTTATTCCTCCATTACGACCTCCATTATGGTTGAAGAGGTTAAACGCTCACTGCAAGCAAAACAACCCAAAGCGATCTTCGTTTCTATAGACACGCTTAGGAAGGCTCCACAAACAATGACGGCAGCTGGTTTTGGGGATATGTTGGCGAAATATACGGCGATTGCTGATTGGAAACTAGCCCACCTGCTGGTGGGTGAACCTTATGATGATAGCATCGTTCAATCCATAAAGACCGCTTTGCAGCAGTGTATCGACAACGTGAAGGGCATAGGCACTCACTCGAAACAAGATATCCAACTGTTAATGGAAGGTCTTTTCGTATCCGGTATTTGTATGGCAGCGGCAAAAAACTCCCGTCCAGCTGCGGGGTCTGAACACTCTCTTGCACACTTTTGGGAGATGACTCATCCAGAAAATGGCAAACCAGTGGCTTTGCATGGCGCCAGAACGGGCGTGGCTACCGGTGTGATTTCTGGGATCTACGAACAACTGCGGAGCCTTTCCTACCAAGAAGTTGAAAGATGGGTACAGGCCGCGGCCCTCCCGCAAATTTCGGAAGAAACAGCAGGAATCCAAAACGTTTTCGGTGAATCTGGTCCACAAATCAATGATAGCAGGTTCTCATTCTTGGGGATGAGTCAAACGGATTTTCAGCAGCTTAAGAAAAATATCCTGATTAACTGGGATGAAATTGTAGCGATAGCCTCGGAGGTTCCATCAAGAGAGCGAATTGTCTCATTACTTCACCAGGCTAAGGGGGCGAGTGATCCCTTGGAGATCGGAATCGCTGAAGAACAAGTCTCCCAGGCATTGCGCTGGTCGTCCTATCTGCGTGATCGTTTTACGGTACTAGAACTCAACCAAATACTGAAATTAATCGACTAATAAAGGAGTTTGACGTGAAAACAACGCTCGGTGTGATCTTCGGGAACCGCGATTTTTTTCCAGATCATTTAGTCACGGAAGCCCGAAAGGATATCCAGACCCTTTTTCAAGAACTGGAAATCAACCCTATCATGGTTGGTGAAAACGACACAAAATTAGGTTCGGTGGTAACTTACGAGCATGCCAAAATTTGTGCATATCTGTTCAAAAAACATCAAGATGAGATCGACGGCATTCTGGTTGTGTTGCCCAATTTCGGGGACGAGAAAGGCATAGCTGATACGATCAAGCTTTCTGGCTTAAAAGTGCCCATTCTAGTACAAGCATACCCGGATGATTTAGAAGCATTTGATGTGGTTCGCCGCCGGGATGCTTTCTGTGGAAAAATTTCTGTTTGCAACAATCTTCGTCAATATGGATTCGAGTATACACTTACACACCAGCACACCAGCTCACCCAAAAGCGAAAGCTTTCAGGTTGATCTCAAGAAATTTGTGAGTGTTTGTCGGGTGGTCAAAGGATTAAAAAATGCGCGTCTCGGGGCCATAGGGGCAAGACCAACCGCGTTCAACACCGTGCGCTACAGTGAAAAGATTTTGCAGGCCTACGGCATTAGTGTTTCCACGATTGATCTTTCAGAAGTGTTCGGTGCTGCTGGAAAGCTCTCTGATGATGCTGCGCGAGTAAAGGATAAATTGTCCGAAATCAAGGCCTACGCCAAACATGATTCGGTGCCCCCTCCTCATCTCATTCGAATGGCAAAATTGGGAATCGTGATTTCAGATTGGATGCAGGCCAACGATCTGAATGCCAGCGCCCTTCAATGTTGGACATCCATCCAGCAAAATTATGGGGTCAATGCCTGTACACTGATGAGCATGATGAGCGACCAACTTATACCATCTGCATGTGAAGTCGATATTACCGGTGTGGTTTCCATGTATGCTTTGCAACTTGCTTCTGGTTTTCCAAGTGCTCTGGTTGATTGGAATAACAATTACGCGAACGATCCCGACCGCTGTGTCTTGTTCCATTGTGGAAATTGGGCCAAGAGTTTTGTTCCTGATATCAAGATAACAACCGCACCCATCCTAGGTACAGCTCTCGGAGAAGAAAACACCTACGGTGCCATGGATGGACGCGCTCAGGCTGGCCCAATTACATTTGCACGGGTGAGTACTGATGATCTCCATGGACTGGTCCGAACCTATATCGGAGAGGGGCAGTTGACGGATGATCCCCTGGACACCTTCGGCCACCGGGCTGTGGCACACGTGCCAGATTTGCAATCCTTGATGAAGTATATCTGTAAAAATGGGTATGAACATCATGTTGCCATGACCATGGGGAGCGTCGCGGAAGTCCTTGATGAAGCCTTTACCACTTATATGGGCTGGGATAATTACCACCATTCGTAAAGCTGATGCACCAATTCAACTGAATGTAAAAAAAATTAGGCTTGAGTGAACACCTCAAGTCAACGATACATTAGATGCAATTCGTAGGACACTTACACAGATTCAGCAAACAGGCATTCCTTTGATGATCCGGAGACAGAAAACGCTATAAATGAAATATATTTGTCTGTAAATGCTGATCTCAGCTCGAGCGATGCAGACTGCTTTGGGGATCTTGAAACCAAAGTTGGCTGAAATAGGCGTTGAACCGATGGGGAAGGTTGTCATAGGTACGGTCAAAGGCGATCTACACGATATTGGCAAGAACTTGGTGGCGATGATGCTGGAAGGTGCTGGATTCGAGATCAATGATCTGGGAACGGATGTCACCGCAGAGCAATTTATTGAAGCTGTTCGTAGTGGTGGAAACATTGTCGGGCTTTCGGCACTGTTGACCACGACAATACCTTCAATGGAAGAAGCTATCAAGGCCTTAGAAACTGCGGGGCTGCGTGATCAGATCAAGATCATCATCGGTGGTGCACCAGTAACCTCTGAATACGCCCAGAAAATTGGGGCTGATGGGTATGCTCCTGATGCCAGTCAGGCTGTGACATTGGCAAAATCACTGATGGCTTGAGTTGTCCAGAAAAAGCTTGTTTACCTGATACATAAAGTGTTGGGAAGTATTGAACATGCCTATAACTTTGTATCTGGTCGAAAAACCAGGTCTAGAAGCCCGTACAGAAAGCTACTAAAAACAAGGATTAACTATGGCAAAAGATTCAATGCGAGGAGTCCTGATTGGTTGTGGATATGCGTCCTGGTTTCAGCTAGAAGCCTGGAAACAAATTTCAGATGTGGAGATTGTTGCAGTTTCAAGTCGAAATATCGAAAATGCTCGAAGACGAGCCGCGGAATTTGATATTCCAAAGGTATATACCGATTACCGTGAGATGTTGGATACTGAAGAGTTTAATTTTGTTGATATTTCCACCCCACCAGTCGTTCATCTGGAGATGATCAAGGAAGCTGCCAAGAGAGGTTTGCACGTTTTATGTCAAAAACCGATTGCGGATACGCTCCAGGAATTATACAAAATGATCGACATTTGTTCTTCTGCGGGTGTGCGCTTTATGGTCAATGAAAATGGCCGCTTCCAACCCTGGTTCCGAAAGATGAAAGAGATAATTTCCATCGGAAAAATGGGGTCGCCTTTCCATGCCAATTTCTCCTATCACGCTCGAATGACTTTGCCCAAATTTAACACTGGTGGTCAAGGCAACTTGTTCTCAAAAATGCCAAGGTTGATTACTTATGAATTAGGTGTACATTCCTTGGATACCCTGCGATATTTATTTGGAGAACCGCTGTCGTTGTACGCACTCATGAACCAGGTAGGTGAGGGAATAATTGGCGAGGATATTGCCTCCCTCACGGTCCAGTTGGAAGGTGTTCAGGCTCTTGTGGATATGTCTTGGGCATCAATACCGCCTAGAAGATACGATCAATACGCATCTTGGGGAGAATATTGCATTGCAGCCGAAAAAGGAACCCTGCTCCTTGAGAAAAATGGCTTGTTGCACCTGGTAATGGATGATTGTGAAGAGACAATTCAATTTCCAGAAGAAGGGGAGCTTCTAGGATACCTTGGTGCCCAACAGCATTTTGTTGATTGTATGATCTCTGGCGATGCGTTTGAAACCAGCGGAACTGAAACCTTGAAGACCATGGAACTAGTTTTCGGCGCTTATAAATCTGCTGAAGATAACGAGGTTTACTGGGTAGGTAAAGACTTGGATCAACTAACTTAGAGATGAATTTGGTGTTTAGATGAAGAAAAAAGTATTAACAAATGGATATCTCATTGACGGCACAGGGCAAGACCCATTCCCCAATGCAACGATAACCATTTCCGATGAAAACATAGAGTCCATTGATCCAACAGCTGAAATATCGATTACTGACGATATTGAGGTTATCGATCTGGGTGGGCGAACTGTTCTACCGGGCCTGATTGACCTGCACACGCACTGCACCTGGCAATATTACTTTCATAGCGAAACCGCCCGAAGCGATAAACCTCCTTATTCTGATACGATGATCGCCTTGAGTGCGGTGTCGCGGCTCAAGGAGGCTTTGCTGGTGGGACAGACAACGGTGCGCGACCTGGGGGCAGTTGGAAACACGGTTTTTGAATTGCGCCAGGCAATCGAAAAGGGCTGGATTCAGGGACCTCGTTTATGTATCGCTGGTCAGATTATTGAGCCTACTGGTGGTGCCCATCCAGGGTGTACGATTGTTGTAACCGCGGATGGTGTGGATAATGTTCGCACAGAAGTTCGCCGCCAGATTGCAGCTGGGGCTGATTGTATCAAACTGGGTATCAATAGCAGGGAATGGACGCAGGGGGAGATCGACGCCGCAGTGGATGAAGCCCACCGCCATGGACGAAAGGTCACCTGTCATGTCCTACATCCGCCTTCTACAAAGATGGCTATTGCTGCTGATGTGGACTCATTGGAACACGCCCGTTTCTTTGACGACGAAGACGCCGCGGTGATGGCAGAGAAGGGTATTGCATATATTGCCGTTGTGAGCGGTGTGCGAGACAAGATTCCCCTGGGTGAGAAATACCTGGGGATATCATGCCCGTTTGCAAGGTGTGGATCTGGCTTTGATCATGTACAAGTTGAACCATGCCAGTATTGCCTACACCAAGCGGTATCTCGGCATTACCGATGATGAAATGCAGGCTGTTGTGAAACGGTTGAATCTTTGATGAAAATGTTTTATGCTATGATTATCTCAACCTAATCCGATTGGACTTCGGCCTCTCACTTCGGACTACCCCCAGATCCCATTTTGCTTAATGTAACCCTTCAATGGCGACATAGCCTCCAGGCAAAGAAAAATCGGATATGGGTTGTAAGAATCATCTCTTGAGAACAAGGAAAATCTCAACCATCCAATAATAAAAGAAAAAAGACCCGAAAATCCCTTCGGGTTTTTATATCCCCTACGCTC
>JAUXFJ010000090.1 GCA_030620065.1 Anaerolineaceae bacterium | reverse complement strand
GCCTGGAGACAATGTGAAGATGGAAGTTAAGTTGATTGAAAAGGTAGCTTTGGAGCAAGGTTCGCAATTTGCTATTCGAGAAGGTGGTCTGACGGTTGGCGCCGGTGTGATCACTAAGATCATCGAATAAGCTTAATGGAGGTATGCATGGTTGCCCTGCATAAAAGGGCAACCATGATAAAATAAACATAATGGCTTCTAAAAAGAAAGATGTTAGACCAGTTGTAAATATGGCTTGCACTGAGTGCAAGGAACGGAATTATACGACTGAAAAAAACAGGCGTAACGATCCTGGCCGACTTGAGATGAACAAGTACTGCCCACGTTGCCGTACCCATACGCTGCACCGTGAAGTTAAGTAGATAAGTTGATGAGACATTAACCATTTGGGCAATGTTTAGTAAACTTACATAGGCCAGTAGCTCAATTGGCAGAGTACCGCTCTCCAAATGCGGGGGTTGTGGGTTCGATTCCTACCTGGCCTGTCTGAGCTTTATCAACGCCGTCGATAAGGCGGCGTTTTAGCCGTAAGCAAGGAGCGTTTTGTGGCACAGAAACAACAAAAAAGAAAGAAACTATCAATCTTTCAGCGCATTATGCGTTATTGGCGCGAGACAGTCGGCGAGCTGCGTAAGGTTACGTGGCCGACGTCGAAAGAAGCCTGGGACATGACCAAGGTCGTTCTGGTTGTGATGGTAATCATGTCAATTGTGTTAGGGTTGTTGGATTTTGGCTTCTCGCAACTCATTCGTTTATTAGTCACCGTGTAAGAATATTTTAGATAACGACAGAAAAGTAGGTATCCTTTAAATGGTTGCATTAGAGCACGAAGATAAATTGGTTCCTGAAGGAGAAATGGATAATATCTCCCCCAAAGAGGATCATATTGACGCGCCATTGGATATTGAACCTTCTGAAGCCGAAGTTTTAGAGACGGATACTCATTTAGAAAATCCCGCATCTTCTGAGGGTGAGAATTCTTCAGTTAACACTGATAAGGAAGAATCTGAAACTACGTTAGTGATTGAAGAACAAGAAGTAAACGAAGAAGAGTCCGAACCGTTAGAACAGGTTGATACAACGCCTAAGGCGGAACCCGAAATTACGGATAACCGTCAGTGGTATGTTATCCACTGCTATTCGGGATACGAAAATAAAGTTCGCAAGAACCTTGAACAGCGCATTGAGACCATGAACATGAAGAATAAGATCTTCGATGTGGTCATTCCAACGCAAGAAGAAATTGAACTGCGTGATGGTAAACGCCGTACTGTGGAACGCAATGTCTTCCCGGGATATGTCTTGGTCAATATGATCTTGGAGGAAGAATCATGGTATGTTGTTCGCAATACACCTGGAGTGACTGGCTTTGTCGGTATGGGGGAGGAACCAACCCCTCTGCGGTCGGAAGAAGTCTCGCAGATATTGCGTCGTATGGAAGATGAAGCACCTAAGTATAGGGTTTCGTTCCGCCCTGGTGAACGTGTACGTATTACAGATGGCCCATTCAACGATTTCAGAGGCACTGTGGCTGATATTGATATGGAACGTTCAAAGGTTCGTGTCATGGTGAATTTCTTTGGACGTGAAACACCTGTTGAATTGGAATTTATACAGGTGGAAAAAGCATAAACCGGTCTTATCCGGAATATCGTGGGAGGGATCTTTAACAGAACCCGCTAGAACCACAAAGGAGACTATTAGTGGCAAAGAAAGTAAAAGCAGTTATAAAATTGGAGATTCAAGCCGGCAAGGCGAACCCAGCACCCCCGATTGGACCGGCGCTTGCACAGCATGGTGTGAATATCATGGCTTTCTGCAAGGACTATAATGCACGTACCGCTGCAAAGACGGGCGAGATTATCCCGGCGGAAATCACGATCTTCACCGATGGCTCGTTCCGATTCGTACTAAAATCTTCACCTGCGCCAGTTTTGCTGTGTAAAGCAGCGGGTGTGGAAAAAGGTTCTTCAGAGCCAAATCGTGAAAAAGTTGGTTCTGTAACTCGTGCACAGGTACGCGAGATTGCAGAGTTAAAGTTTAAGGATATGAACGCTGTCGATATCGAAGGGGCAATGCGCCAAATTGAAGGTACAGCTCGAAATATGGGCATTACGATCGTCGAAAAATAAATTTCAAGAATTTGTGGGAGGGTGTTTTACACCCGATAAGACCACCAAGGAGTTATCATGCCTAAACATGGCAAAAAATATAGAGAAGCATGCAGTAAGATTGATTTAGAGAAGGCATACAGCCCGCGCGAAGCAGTTGAATTAGTAAAAGAAGCCAGCTTTGCGGGGTTTGATGAAACTGTTGAGGTTCACCTAAGGATGGGGCTTGACCCCCGCCAAGCGGATCAGCAAGTGCGCGATGTTGTGGTGCTGCCCAATGGTCTGGGGAAAACTGTACGAGTATTGTGTTTTCCACGGGGTGAAGCGGCAGCTGCAGCTAAAGCTGCTGGTGCAGATACAGTTGCTGATACTGATGAGGTGCTTAAGAAGATCCAACAGGGATGGACAGAGTTTGATGTTGCTATTGCCACAGTGGATATGATGGGTAAGGTCGGGCGTTTAGGCCGCGTGCTTGGTCCACGCAACCTGATGCCTAATCCTAAAGCTGGAACAGTTGTTCAACCGGAAGATGTTGCTGTGGCTATTGAGCAAGCAAAAGCTGGACGGGTTGAGTTCCGTCTGGATAAAACCGCAAACATTCATGTTCCGATAGGCAAGGTTTCTTTTAGCTCAGATGCGCTGTATGAAAATCTTGAGGCATTGATGACAGCTATTCGGCGGGCAAGACCCGCAGGAGCAAAAGGCACTTACTTGCGCAAAGTAACAGTGACGTCAACAATGGGCCCCGGCATAAAAGTTGAGCCCAATAGCGCTTTAGCATTGGAAGCATCTCAGGTTTAGTGTTTCTCATGCCAAATGAGCAACTGAGGACTTGCAGTGTGTAGGTTCTCGGGTATAATTGCTTTATAGTTAATAACTGAATATAAACTTCACTTAAGAAAGCTGGTGCTGTTTCAGGCTTAATTGCCCGCCGAGGTGAGGATGCAACGTTATGATAATGCTGTATGGATTAGAATAACGCAAGTCTTTACTTTGAGGGAAGATCGAGTAAAGACTTTTTATATTAAAACTTATTGGAAGGAGGTAAACGTAAATTGGCGATTTCACGAAAACAAAAAGAAGACCTAGTAAAAAAGTATGTTGAATGGATCGATAAGAGTAAGGCCGTATTTGTATTGTCTTATTCAAATATGGGTATGTCCTTTGTCGATGATGCACGTGCCCGCATGCGTGAAACAGATGGAGAATTGCGTGTGGTCAAGAATCGGCTCTTCAAATTGGCTCTCGATGAAAAAGGATTGCCTTACGATGAGAAGTTCTGGGAAGGCAATAATATTGTCGGTATCGCATTTGAAGATCCGCCCTTGGTGGCAAAAGTTTTAGCTGAGATTTCAAAGGGTAATGATGTCTTCGAGCTGCGCGCAGGTTATCTGGATATGAAACCTTTGGAAGCACACCAGGTCAGATATTTGGCTGAGCTCCCGACACTACCGGTGATGCGCGCGATGTTGCTGAGTACAATTTTAGCACCTGCGAGCAAACTTGTACGGACTTTGGTAGAGCCTGGGCGCGGATTAGCTGCTGTTGTTAAAGCGAATGCTGAAAAGCAAGCCCAAGCTGCAGCCTGAGCAACCGTCGTTCTTGATCCACATGGTTCAGGTAATAAGAAAAAAATAAATATAAAATATCTTGAGGAGTAAAAATAAAATGGCTGATTTAGAAAAAATGATTAAACAATTAAGCGAACTAACAGTTCTGGAAGCTGCAGATCTGGTTAAAATGCTTGAGGAAAAATGGGGCGTCTCCGCTGCTGCACCTGTTGCTGCTATGGCCGCTGCACCTGCTGCTGAAGAAGCTGCTGAAGAGAAAACTGAATTTGATGTCGTCATCAAGGGACCTGGTCCAAAGAAGATTGAAGTCATCAAGGTCATCCGCCAGCTTACCAGCCTCGGTTTGGTTGACGCCAAGAATATGGCTGAAACCCCCGACACCAAGGTTCTTGAAGGTGTTGGTAAGGATGTTGCCAATAACGCAAAGGAAAAACTGGAAACAGCCGGCGCTGAAGTTGCTTTAGTCTAATTGATCCAGATATAAATAAAACAAAGACAGATGCTAATGCTTTAGCGCATCTGTCTTTGTAATTTAATTATATAGTAACCTAAGAAAATTTAGTTTAGGCTTTTTCAAGCTGACGGATCACCATTATTACTTTACCCTGTACTTCAACGATGCTGGGATCATCAATAATGATTGGTTTCATGAGGGGGTTAGCAGGCTGTAAACGTACGCGCCCATTTTCAAGATAAAAGTATTTCAGTGTTGTCTCATCGCGGTCGCGAAGCCAAATTGCGACCATCTCGCCGTTTTTTGCTTCCTCAACTTGTTTCATGATAACGATATCGCCATCGTTGACCATGGCGTCAATCATGGAGTCGCCGTGGACTTGGAGTGCATAAAGCTTATCGGTACGTTCTCGGGCAGGCAGCAGACTGCGCGCAATGTCAATGCCAGATTCCGGGTCGTAATAGTTAAAGTCGGATGGGGGGATAGGCATTGGTTCGCCAGCTACAATACTGCCCATAACTGGTATGGTCAGCACATCCGCAAAAGAATCGGCAGCTTGTTTAAATGTTGATCCAACCTCACCGGCAAGGTTCTTGAGCACCCTGATGCCGCGTGAGACCTTGCTTTGACGCTCAATGTACTCCATCTCTTGTAGTTGATTGAGGTAATAATTTACAACCGAGGTGGAGCTGATATCTGTGTTTTCACCGATTTCGCGAATGGAGGGTGGAAAACCATTTTCTTTCTGGAAACGTTCCAAAAAAGCTAGGATGCGGGTATGCCGTTGGCTCAATCCTGATTTTTTTCTCGCCATCATAATAAACCTCCAACAAAAGCGCTCATTTGTGCTATATTAACTAATAGTATATACGAACATCTGTTCTTTGTCAAGCAGTTAACTGACATAAAGAAAGTTTGTATATGGATTTAGGAGCGATTTATAATCACAGTTAGCGTATAATAATTGGAAAGAGCCACTCCGCATTTGGGAGTGGCTCTGATTGTTGTGGGGTCACTTGATTCATCTAAATGTAAGAGGAAACCACAGTTCGAATGGTTCTTCCTTCTCATCGAGAACCGTGATGAGGAACACTTTCTCAAAGTATGAGCCGCCTTGGTCGGTACTGCGTACAAGGATCATGTAATTGTTCTTGGTCTCATAGTCAAAGACTTCCGAGGTGCGTAGGCTGCTACCTAAGATGTTGAATGAGGCATTGTCTGTACCACCAATTCCAGTTTCCAGTGTATATGTAAATGTGTCGCCTGTATCAGGATCAGTGCTTGAGAAGTCTCCTACTACAGTATCAACCGGCTGGTTCTCCGCCACAATGCTATTTGAGAGGCTGATATCGGTCGGAGCGCAGGTTTGGGTAGTAACCGAACCATTGTTTACCGTAAAGGGGATCGCTTGAACATCCGGCCAGTTTACAAGGGTGCTGTTGGTGGGATCAATTGTAAAATTAACCGTGTGACCTTCTTCCAACGCCTGCATCTTGATTATGATGAGATCACCACTACCATCTTTCGGGTCCAAGGGGTTTCCTGAATGATTTTGTTGTACCATACCGAAGGTGATGCTACCCGCCACATTGTCAAAATCGTTGCTGACTTCATAGAGGCCTTCATCCAGAAAACCACCATTGCGCACTTCCAGGATGTCTAAATATCCCGGAGCGAAAGAGATTTCGAGATGATAACCAGTCAGGTCGACAACATCTGCAATACTGATCGCAATTTCCCATGTATCACAGGTTGTAGCGTTTGATGAAGTGGGGGAAACGCTGACGGACGTCGATGTTTGCGAGAACACGTTACCTGGCACGACAAAAGCCGCTAGGACAATGATCATGCTGATGATCATTCGGGTGTAAAGCTTAGTGGTTTTCATTGTATAGTCCTCTATCTTTCAACCTTTTGATTTTCTGGTAATGAACAAGTAAATTCCCATACCAATTACAAGCATAACCATGATCAAGACGATCCACCAATATTTGACCAAGAAAAACCCAGATGATTGCTCATCTTTGCTTTGTTTGGTCGTTGATTCTTGTACTGACTGCGGTGTATCCGTTGTGGGTTCGGTTTTAGATCCCTGGACCGCCTTGCTCTGTGTTGCCTCAACGGGAGGGCTGGCTGTTGTTACCCGAGCGGTTTCAATATATGGTTGAAGTAAGATTATGTTGGTCGGATCATGGACGGGGATAGGCGTGGATTCGACCATCGGGGCGTTTTTAGCGACAGTAATAACAGCTTCAGCCTTGCTAGATGGGATTTCATTTCCCTCACGCGTGGCAAGCTGTAAGTTCGTGATTGTTAAGTTGCTTGCGCCTTCTTTGATTCCCTTAAAATAGATGACAAATAATATGCCGCTTCCCGATTTTGCTTCACTCGGATTGATCTGTGATGTGACAAATTTTATTGTTCCTTCAGCGTTATCTACTTCATTAAATAGCACCATGCCAGGATCCAAAAATTCTGCTTGTGCAATCTGGATT
>JAUXFJ010000049.1 GCA_030620065.1 Anaerolineaceae bacterium | reverse complement strand
TGCCATTCCAGTCATATTTGCACCTGAAATCCGGCGAGCATTGGAGCGCGTTGGACGAGCTAGCAACATTTCTTTTTTAAGACGGACAAGTTCACTTGCTGCTCGAGAAGAAATCGTAAAAGCTCTCCAAGCGATTGTGAAAGCCGCTGGGCGCCTATCCAAGAGACATCACGGTGCATTGATCATACTTCAACGCGGTCAGTACATGACAGAATATATAAAGACAGGTGTTCCACTTAATGCAGAAGTGACACCTGAGCTGCTGCTACAAATCTTTTACCCTAATACGCCCCTGCATGACGGTTCTGTGATCATCGCTGACAATCGCGTCAAAGCAGCTTCTTGTGTAATGCCACTTTCTGCCAGTGGAGTCTTGAACCGCTCACCGGAACGCACCATGGGCTTGCGCCACCGCGCTGCTTTGGGGATTTCGGAAGTCAGTGATGCTATCGCCGTCGTGGTTTCTGAAGAAAATGGCAACATTTCGATCGCACATAATGGCCGTTTAATGCGTCGCTTGGATACAGGTAGACTGCTAAACACGCTGATAGCCCTCTTTTTCGCTGATGAAGTTCCAGGTGAGCAGAAGCCTTTGACACGTCTCCTGACTTTTGTTAAACGCTTCTTCCAGCCGAATGGGAAGGATAAGATATGAGTTTCATCCGTCGGCTAACCAAATCATTTCCAACCTTCCTGACCGCCTTTGCTCTGGCAATGGCAGTATGGGTCTCTGCAGTAACAGCTACTGATCCAACTGAAGAAAGGCAATTCCCTCAACCGATAGTAATCACAGTGATCGGCTTGAACCCTGATCTGCTGATGGTCAATGAGATACCTGAGCGAGCCACAATGACCATTCGGGCACCGAAATCTATACTTGAACACCTGACAAACGAACCCAACCTTATCAAAATTACACTCGATCTCTCCGGGTTAGGACCAGGTCTCCATACACTAACTCCACAGGTAAGCATTGGTGTAGGCCCAACAGAGGTCATTCGCATTTCACCTGCCTCAATCCCGGTAGATTTAGAGACATTGGAAACAAAAGAGCTGCCCATCACCTTGAACCTGACAGGCAGCCTGCCAATTGGCTATCAAGCTGAAGAAGCAGTATTGGGTGTAGAGCAGGTGCTCATTTCAGGCCCCAAATCGATTGTTGAGTCTGTCAGTCAAGTCACTGCGACTGTGAATATTGACAATGTCATCGAAGATGTCCACCGAACGATAGAACTCGTTCCAATCAACTCCGACGGTGTGGAAGTCGCTGGCGTCAACTTGGACCCAGCATCCATCCCCGTAGATATTCCAATCATACAGCTTGGTGGATACCGCAATGTGTGGGTTACGGTTGTAACTTATGGGCAAGTTGCACAAGGTTACCGTCTTAAATACTACTTCGCTTTTCCCCCTACGGTGACTCTCTTCTCAACAGACCCTGACTTGGTGAACAGCTTACCTGGTTATATCGAAACAACCCCGATCAATCTAAATGGTGCCAGTGAGGATTTCGAAGTTAACATCACACTTAACCTGCCAGAAGGAATTTCAATTGTCGGCGATCAAACCATCACTGTTCAAGTTGTAATCTCCCCAATAGAAAGTAGTCTGAACTTTACAAATGTCCCCATTCAGGTGATTGGCTTAGCAGACAACTTACTTGCCAAGGTATCACCGGATGTCGTAGATGTTTTCCTTTCTGGACCTCTATACCTCCTCGAAGAATTGAACTATTCAGATATCATCGTCATCCTGGATCTGACCGATCGTGGTCCGGGCACCTACCAACTCGTTCCGCGTTTGGAATTGTTGAACGAAAAGATCAAAGTTGATGCTGTCCTGCCTGGTATGATCGAGGTGGTCATTACCACGGAAACTTCACCCTAGAAAAAGTTTCCTTATTTGCTCCTCAAAAATTCATTATTTAATGAGATCATATTTCTATGAACAAACCTGTGCTTGCACTTGTTGGACGCCCAAATGTTGGTAAAAGTACACTCTTCAACCGCCTAGCTGGTGAGAGATTAGCGATCACCGATGACATCCCCGGAACAACCCGCGACCGCCTTCTGGCCGAATCGGATTGGGCTGGTTACACCTTCAACATTATTGATACTGGTGGTATTGACCCAACCAAGATGCGCAAACAAGATCCCCTCTCAATCGGCTCAGTAAATTTTATCGATGAGATTCGCACCCAAGCTGAAATTGCGATTGATGAATCGGACGTCATCCTCTTTATTGTTGACACCATAGCTGGCGTGACCACAGCAGATATCGAAGTAGCTGAGATTCTGCGCCGGAAACAGAAGCAGATTGACGGGCAGAATTTCCCCCCCATAATTCTAGTAGCCAATAAAGCCGACAGTGCTCAATTACGCCAAAATGCGCTGAGCTTCTATGAACTAGGCTTAGGAGAACCATTTGCAATATCCGCCATCCACGGCACCGGAACTGGGGATCTTCTTGATGAAGTAGTGAAACATTTTAAAACCCCAGAGGAAGAGGAAGAGGACGACAATTCGATTAAGATTGCCATTGTTGGAAAACCAAATGCAGGTAAATCAAGTCTGCTTAATCAAATTGTAGGCTCAGAACGTTCAATTGTGAGCCCCATCCCAGGCACAACGCGGGATGCGATTGACACACTCATTACATGGGAAGGTATTCCAATCACCTTGATCGATACCGCTGGCATCCGTCGGCGTGGGCGCATAGCACCAGGCGTAGAAAAATACAGCGTGCTGCGCGCCCTGAAAGCCATTGAGCGTGCAGATGTTGCCCTACTGATCATCGATGCAGAAAGTGGTATCACTGCACAGGACACACATATTGCGGGCTTTATTAAGGATGCTTGGAAAAGCGCAATTGTTACCGTCAATAAATGGGATGTAATAGAAAAAGATACTTATACAATGATCGAATACGAAAAAAAAATTCGTCATGAGCTCAATTTTATGGATTACGTTCCCATGCTTTTCATCTCTGCCTTAACCGGTCAACGCATTGGTAAAGTTTTGCCGCTGGCACTGCGCGTCCAAGAAGAAAGACTGGTGCGATTAACAACATCACAGCTCAACCGCATCTTGCAGAAGGCACAAGATCATCATCAAGCCCCTTCACACTCCGGTCGTTCATTCCGCATCTATTACGGCACCCAGGTGCGCAGCGATCCGCCGACTTTCTTACTCCACGTCAATGATCCAGAATTAGCTCATTTTACCTACATGCGTTTCATTGAGAACCAGATTCGCAGAGACTATCCCTTCCTGGGAACGCCAATCCGGCTGGTGTTGAGAAAGCGTCAAAGAACGGAAGTTTAACCTGTACTTGCAGCTTCAGAAAAACTGAAAGTGTTTACTTATTTACGACAAAATACCTTCTCCCCCTTGCGAGTCAATGGAAGTAACCGTATAATCATAAAAAACATAAACGGAACCGAGTATATTTTGGACAACTATCAAACTCAATTAACCCCCGAAGCTCCTGTAAAAGAACCTGGCAAGAAACGTTCTGCCTGGCTGGGGTTATTGATCGACAGTATTGAAACAATTCTTTTAGCTTTGGTACTCTTTTTAGGGATCAATGCGATTTCTTCCAGAGTAATAGTCGAAAATATCAGCATGAAACCAACTTTGCAGCCTGGTGAATTGCTCCTGGTCAATAAGCTTGCTTTTAAATTGGGATCTCCTGATCATGGTGATATTGTCGTGTTTCATTACCAGGGTAACCCAAACGAAGACTATATCAAACGGCTGATCGGTTTGCCCGGTGATGTGGTACATATCTCCGAAGGGGTTGTTTACATCAATGATTTCGCCCTTAACGAACCGTATATCGCTGCTCCACCAACATACGAAGGCACATGGACTGTCCCCGACGGGAAATATTTTGTGCTTGGCGACAATCGTAATAATTCCTCTGATTCGCATCAGTGGGGATTCGTATCGATGGAAGATATGGTCGGTGAAGCCATTTTCATTTATTGGCCCCTTGACAGAATACAATCATTGAATATACCTGATCTGGTTCAGGCTGCTCAATAAACTACCAAGATCGGAATAAAATGCAGAAAACGATTGATCCCAACGGTTTCTTACCCAGATACCACCAACTGGCCAACATCCTGCGGGAGCGCATCGCGGGGGGTAAATTCGAAGCTCACCAGCCAATTCCTTCCGAGCGGCAACTAGAGGAGATCTATTCCGTCAGCCGGACAACCATCCGGCGGGCTATCGACCTGCTCATTCGTCAAGGCTTTCTTTATCGCGAACACGGGCGAGGTACTTTTGTTTCACCTCAAAAGCTGCAAAAAAGGATCTCGGAACTTACAAGTTTTAGCGAGGACATGAAACAGCGCGGAATCATCCCCGGGCAGAAGATCCTTGAAATCGGTTATGTTCAACCTTCCACCAAAGTCCGCTCGCATTTGGAGTTGCCTGAGGAGTGCAAGCAGGTATTTCGCATTGAGCGCCTGCGTCTGGGAGATGGGATCCCCATGGGGCTGCAAACCTCTTATTACATATTGTCAGAAGGGCAAACTATTTCGCGTGAGGAGTTGGAAGAATACGGCTCCATATATCAAATGCTCCAGGAAAAGTTTCACCTCATTCCAACCGAAGCAGACGAGACATTGGAAGTAACCCTTGCCACTCCTTTAGAAGCCTCGCTCTTACAAATCAAACCTGGCAGCCCCTTGCTGCTCAGTGAACGGACAACATACTCCCAATACCGCCGCGTAATGGAATTCGTCAAGATCTTATATCGGGGAGATCGCTACCGTTACTTCGCTAAGCTAACCCGCTAACTTGTTTCTCTCTTATCCCCAATAACTACATATTATTTTGTGGTGCACACCGCACATTCTTGGCTTGACTTTTCACTTATCTTGTGTTATTATAAAGTGGTAATGTGGTCATTACCACTTTATAAGTAGAAGAGGAAAGTCAAAAATGCACACGCTTGATGACTCGGAAATTCACCAGATTGTCCAACAGACAGTTAACCAGGCCCTTGGGCTCTCCCAAGATTCCAGCGCGCCAGTTACTCCCCCCATCCCAATCAAGGAAACTACCAAGCTTGAGTCTTCAACCGAAGCTCGCAAAATTGTTGTGATCGGGGCTGATCATGGAGGTGTTGATTTAAAGGAACTCCTCAAACCCGTCATAGAAGAACTGGGTTTTGAAGTCATCGATGTAGGCACCAATAATAAAGAGTCAGTCGATTATCCAGATTTCGCCCACGAAGCAGCAAAACTGGTCAGCATCGGTAAAGCTTGGCGCGGGATTATGATTGATGGCGCTGGCATTGGGAGCTGCATTGTTGCTAATAAAGTCCCCGGAGTACGGGCGGGAATGGCTTACGATTACTCATCTGCGGTTAACAGCCGCGAGCATAACGATACAAATGTGCTTACATTGGGAGCAGGATTGATCGGTTTAAATCTTGCCAAGCAGATCGTAAAGACCTGGCTAACTACAGAATTCGGCGGGGATCGACACGCCCGCCGGGTCAACAAGATCATAGCGATCGAAAAGCAGTATATGAAATAGAGGTACTATGTTAACTGACCGAAACACAGTAGTACAACTCGTAGAGATCATCACGCATGAAGTACTGGCCGCAATGATGGAAAAGCAGGAGTGGAAAAAATTTCCGGAAGGCAGTCAGTGCAAAACCGATTGTTCTGATTCGCTGTGCGTCACAACCTGTTTTGACCAGGCTGGGAATGTCATCAGCGCTGGGGCAGAGCGGATATCATCCACACTTGGCGTCATCCCTAATAATGCGGATCTCACCAATATGATTGACCACACACTGCTAAAACCAGATGCTACACAGGATCAGATTGCTCAACTATGCTTCGAAGCCCGTAAGCACGGTTTCGCATCCGTTTGCGTTAACCCCACCTGGGTGCAGTTATGTGCTCAGCTTCTCAAGGGATCGCAGGTAAAGGTTTGCACAGTCATCGGTTTTCCTCTGGGTGCAACAGCACCGGAAGTGAAAGTCTTTGAAACTCAGAATGCAATCGACCATGGCGCAACCGAGATTGACATGGTCGCCAATATCGGAGCATTAAAAGCTCGCGATCTGGAGTTGGTAGCCAGAGATATCTGCGGTGTTGTCAGCACAGCGCATGCCCGCGGGGCTATTGTCAAGGTCATTATTGAAGCAGTCCTGCTTACTGATGAAGAAAAAACCATTATTTGTCTGCTATCAAAAGAGGCTGGTGCAGATTTCGTCAAAACATCCACAGGCTTTGCCAGCGGGGGAGCCACGATCAACGACGTAGCCCTGATGCGGCGCGTAGTTGGACCGGAAATGGGCGTAAAGGCAGCTGGCGGAGTCAGAACCTATGAGGATGCCGAGAACATGATCAAAGCTGGTGCAACACGCATCGGCGCCAGTGCCGGGGTGAAAATCATCCAGGGCCCCAGCCATGAAGCAATCCCTGCAGTCCCCACAGCAGCGGTAAAAAACTATTAGGAGTACGGCTATGTTGATTGCCAGAGTGATTGGGACGACTGTCTCCACCATCAAGGATGAAAAACTGGTCTCCCGCAAACTGCTTATTGTCTGCCAGACGGACGAGCGCGGCGAACTGATCGGGAAACCCTTTGTTGCCGTGGATACCATCGGTGCGGGAAATGGAGAATTAGTCCTGACCAGTGCCGGATCATCTGCTCGACAAACCGCCATCACCAAAGACACACCCGTTGATGCTGTCATCATGGCAATTATCGATTCGCTGGAAGTAGATGGTAAAGTGGTATTTCGTAAGTCATAAGCTGATTGACAGGAAAATCTTATGGGTTTTGATAAAGATCTCGCCTCAATACAGGAATCACGTGACCTGGTCACTGCCGCCCAAAAGGCTTGGAAAGTTTGGAGCCAGGCTTCGCAGGTAGATGTGGATCGGATTTGCGCGGCGATGGCTGCCGCAGGCGTGCAAGCCTCGGAACGCTTGGGGCGGATGGCACAGGAGGAAACCGGTTTCGGTGTCGCTGCTCATAAAAAACTTAAAAACGAATTTAGCTCACGTGTGGTCTGGGAAAGCATCAAAGATCTCAAAACTGTTGGCGTAATCCGGCATGATCCAGCCCGCCGCCTATATGAAATTGCCTGGCCGATGGGCGTGGTAGCGGCACTCGTGCCTTCCACTAACCCAACTTCGACCACATTATTTAAAGCATTAATCGCCATAAAAGCACGTAATGCGATCGTTTTTTCACCGCACCCCTCAGCGGCACGCTGCACTTATGAAGCCGCCCAAACCATGGCACAAGCTGCTGAAAATGCTGGCGCGCCCAAGGGCTTGATCAACTGCATACAACAGGTTTCCCTGCCTGGCACTCAGGAATTGATGACCCATCCTCAGACGTCCATCATCCTGGCAACGGGCGGTACGTCCATGGTTCGTGCAGCACACTCAACCGGGAAACCAGCTTACGGCGTTGGTCCAGGTAATGTTCCGGTCTATGTTGATCGGTCCGCAGATCTTGAAAAAGCTGCCCGGTACATCGTCGCTTCCAAATCCTTTGACTATTCCACCATTTGTGCCTCTGAGCAGTCTGTGGTGGCTGACTTACCCATTGCCAGTAAATTAGCCAAACTCATGCAGGCAGAAGGCGCCTACTTTACAAACCAGCAAGAAACTGACGCCCTACGCCATACTCTGTTCCACCCAAACGGGGCTATCAACACAGTTGTGGTGGGCAAATCTGCTCCTTATGTGGCTGAGGTAGCAGGATTCCAGGTGCCGCAAGGGACTCGCATTCTAGTGGTACCTCTGACAAAAGTTGGACGAGATGAACCGCTATCACATGAAAAGTTGACTACTGTGTTGGGTTGGTATGAGGCAGACGGATGGGAACAAGGTTGTGAGACATCAATTGCTATCATCAAGACTGGCGGATTGGGTCATACCCAGATTATCTACGCCACTGATGAGAAGGTCATCATGGCCTTCGGACTGGAAAAACCGGTATTTCGCATCCTGGTCAATACTATGGGCACATGCGGAGCCATTGGCTTGACTACTGGTGTAATGCCCTCAATGACACTGGGATCAGGTGGTTTGGGTGGTGCCATCACTGGCGATAATATTACAGCTTACCACCTTATTAATATTAAACGTCTGGCATATGAGACTAATGCACCTCCTCCAGAGGTTTTTATGCCCGGAGAACCAGCGGAAAGACCAACTTTCGAGGAACTGGAACGGGTTGTCAAGCAAGTTGTTAGTGAAATTCTAGGTAGTAATTAGCATTCTTATTACTAAAATTCTTTAGGTAGGAAAGGAAGGAAAAAATGGCTTTAGATACATCTTTAATTGCTCTGGGTATGGTTGAAACGAAAGGCCTGGTCGGCTCTGTGGAAGCTGCAGATGCGATGGTTAAGGCCGCTAACGTGGTTTTGATTGGCTCTGAATATGTCGGCGGAGGGTTCGTCACCGTAATGGTGCGCGGCGATGTTGGCGCTGTAAAGGCTGCCACAGATGCTGGTGCTGCTGCAGCCAAGCGTGTTGGTGAACTGGTCTCGGTACATATCATTCCTCGCCCGCATGCTGACGTAGAAATGATCCTGCCGAATTCCAGCAAAGGTAGCTTTGCCGGGCGTACCACAAAAGCAAAAAGCAAATAACCCCGAATAGCAACTGGTGATGGTAACTACAAATTCACCGATGTTCGGAAACTTGCTGAGGTCCTTGCCCAGACGCGGACGGTAATTCTGCCGAGAGAAAAATCGGCAGATGCCGCGCCGGTATCCCTCACCCTCGACACAAAAATACGAGGTGGCGGGGACCTGGGAACGGACTATCTGGTATCGGCTGTTCTGGATGAGTCAGGAAATCCCATCGCCTGGGAATGGCAATTTGCACAGGTGGTTCACGATGGTCTGGTTGTGGATTTTATCGGTGCGGCCACTCTCTTACGAGGCATGAAAGCTCGGATGGAGCGACACACCGGACTGGAATTGGTACAACCAGCCAGCGGATTCCCGTCAGGCGTCCCACAAGGCTGAGGTGTGTGCCATTAATGCCGGAAAAAAGGA
>JAUXFJ010000220.1 GCA_030620065.1 Anaerolineaceae bacterium | reverse complement strand
AGTGATGATACATTGCGAGCTATGATTGACGATGACCTTGTTATCGCCCACCGTGGGCGTGCGCTTTCCTCCGATCATCCTGTCTTGCGCGGCACTGCTCAAAACCCTGATGTTTTCTTCCAGGGGCGTGAGGCGGTCAATGCCTATTATGACAAATGCCCCGCGATTGTCGAGGATGCAATGGAGCAGTTTGCTAAACTTGCTGGTAGAAAATATAAACTCTTTGACTATACGGGCGCAGAAGATGCTGAGCATGTGATTGTAATCATGGCTTCTGGCGCTGAAACTACCAGAGAGACAGCTGAATTTCTGACTTCTCGAGGTGAAAAAGTTGGTGTGGTCACTGTACGGCTTTATCGTCCTTTCTCGCTCGAGCATTTGATGAAGGTTTTACCTGCGACGGTTAAAACCATTGCTGCACTTGATCGCACCAAGGAACCCGGTGCGCTCGGGGAACCGCTCTATTTGGATATTGTCAATGCTGTCCGCGAAGGTATGGATCAAGGTTTATCGGCTTTCACGACCTTGCCGAATGTCATCGGCGGACGCTATGGTCTTTCATCAAAGGAATTCACGCCAGCGATGGTCAAAGCAGTTTTTGATGAGATGAAAAAAGATGCACCTAAGAACCACTTTACCGTTGGCATCATTGATGACGTGACTCATACTAATATTGAATATGATCCAAGCTTTGAGATCCTCGGTGAAGGTGTGGTTCAAGCCATGTTCTTTGGCCTTGGTTCTGATGGAACTGTGGGTGCCAACAAGAACTCTATTAAGATCATCGGCGATGAAACAGAAAATCACGCACAGGGTTATTTTCAGTATGACTCCAAGAAAGCCGGTGCAACAACAGTTTCTCACTTGCGCTTTGGACCTAAACCGATCAAGGCGCCATATTTGATAGCTGAGGATGAAGCTAGTTTTGTAGCGTGCCACCAAACTGCTTTCATTGAACGTTTTGATATGCTCAAATTTGCTCGATCGGGTGCGGTATTTTTATTAAACAGTTTCTATAGCGTGGATGAAGTATGGGATCACCTTCCTAAAGAAATGCAGAAGGACCTGATCGAAAAGAAGATTGAATTTTATGTCATTGATGCCTATGAAGTTGCTAAACAAACCGATATGGGTCGACGTATCAATACGATCATGCAGACCTGTTTTTTTGCCATCAGCGGTGTCCTGCCGAGTGAAGAGGCGATCGAACAAATCAAAAAATCGATTAAAAAGACTTACGGTAAACGCGGTGAAGCAGTTGTCAAACAGAATTACGCTGCGGTTGATAAGGCCCTTGCAAACTTGCACAAAGTGACGGTACCCACGGAAGTTACCAGCAAAACCTCACGACGCTTGCCTGTGCCGGCGGAAGCCCCGCAATATGTACGTGATGTGTTGGGTAAGATCATTGATCGGCGTGGCGATGAAGTACCTGTGAGCGGTATGCCGGATGACGGCACTTTCCAAACAGGAACGACCAAATGGGAAAAACGCAATGTTGCACTCGAGATCCCTGTTTGGGAACCTGATCTGTGTATTCAATGCGGACGCTGTTCTTTTGTATGTCCGCATGCTGCGATTCGTATCAAGGTCTATAAGACTGACCTGCTCGAAAAAGCCCCGGAGACATTTAAACACACTAATTCGAAATTTCGTGATTTCAAAGAAGGCTATGTCTTTACTGTGCAAGTTGCCCCTGAAGATTGTACTGGTTGTGGTATGTGCGTGGTCAATTGCCCAAGCAAGGATCGAACTGACCCAAGTCGGAAGGCGATCAATATGGCAGAGCAGCCTCCACTGCGCGAGCAAGAAAGCAAGAATTGGGATTTCTTCCTATCGATCCCTAATATTGATCGGGCACTGATCAAAACCAACCTTGTGAAAAACTCACAATTATTTGAGCCTCTGTTTGAGTTTTCAGGTGCCTGTGCTGGCTGCGGTGAGACGCCCTACATCAAACTTGCTACCCAGTTATTCGGCGACCGCATGGTGATAGCCAATGCTACCGGCTGTTCATCCATTTACGGCGGCAATCTTCCCACTACACCATATACATTCAACAGTGATGGCAGAGGCCCTGCATGGTCGAACTCCTTGTTTGAAGACAACGCCGAGTTTGGTTTGGGTATGCGTTTGACGATCGATAAATTTACTGAATATGCGCGTGAGTTATTGGATAAAATGGCCGGCACCCTCGGCAAAGAGCTCGCAAGTGAGATCATCAATGCTGTTCAGAAATCGGAAGCTGAAATACAGGCGCAACGCTTACGAGTCGCTAGTTTGAAGAAGCTATTGAAAGCCATGGACTCCGCAGATGCAAAGAATCTGCTCTCTGTGGCTGACTATCTGGTGCGTAAGAGTGTCTGGATTATTGGTGGAGACGGCTGGGCTTATGACATCGGTTATGGCGGTTTGGACCATGTTCTGGCTTCTGGCAAGGATATCAATGTGCTGGTCCTGGATACTGAAGTATATTCAAATACCGGTGGTCAGTCCTCCAAAGCTACCCCTCGAGCGGCTGTTGCGAAGTTTGCTGCCAATGGCAAGGATCTTCCCAAGAAAGACCTAGGGATGATTTCCATGTCCTATGGCAATATCTATGTTGCAAGGGTAGCGATGGGTGCTAGTGATAACCAAACTCTGAAGGCCTTTGTGGAAGCTGATGCTTATGAAGGGCCGTCTTTGATAATTGCTTACACCCATTGTATTGCGCATGGTATTGATATGAGTAAAGGCTTGATCCAGCAGAAATTGGCTGTGAAAGCGGGTACTTGGCCTTTATTCCGTTACAATCCTGAGTTGGCTGCGCAGGGTATTAATCCACTGACGCTTGATTCTAGGGAACCCACGATTCAGGTCAAAGAGTATGCCTATAATGAAACCCGTTATCGGATGCTCCTGCAGTTGAACGAGAAGCGTGCAGAGGAGTTAATGCTCAAGGCGCAAGACGATGCTTCAAGCCGTTGGAACCTTTACAAGCAGATGGCTGCTATGCAGTATGGAAAGTCTGAAGAAGAAGCTAAGTCCTGAATAATTGGACGAATGATATAGAATTAACGGTGATGGTCATAGACTATCACCGTTTTTTTTAGATAAGACGAGATGGAGAGCGCATGATGAAATTAAACAGCTTGTTGGATTCTTATGATTAAACCTATATCGCGCTAATACTTGGCAGTTTATGTCAAGAAAAAGTTGCAAAAACTACCCTGTTTGAACGCACACAACATATAAAAACTTTCAGAATTTTCGATGATCAAATCTCGTGGGCATTATTGAGTAAATGTGGAGCCCAAGGTTGTCTTTATTCACCATAAAGACAGATATTTGTATTGATTT
>JAUXFJ010000226.1 GCA_030620065.1 Anaerolineaceae bacterium | reverse complement strand
CCGATGCTTGATGAACAGGCTTTAGTCAAATTGGTTAGTGATCATTAATATGGCAATCATCTTCGTAAAGCAGAAACGTGAACGCTCAATCCAACACAAGCATCCCTGGTTGTTCTCCGGCGCTATCGAAAGAGTTGAAGGTAATCCTCAACTTGGTGAGACGGTTGAGGTGCGATCGTTTAATGGCGCTTTCCTTGGATGGGGTGCTTATAGCCCAAATTCCCAAATCCGGGTTCGCTTCTGGAGTTTCAACTCAACGGATATCATCAATCGTAATTTCCTGAAAAACAGGATCGAAACGGCCGTCTCGCTGCGTAGTCTACATCTCGCTGACGATTCCACAAACATGTATCGTCTCATTCATGCGGAATCAGACGATCTCCCCGGCCTCATTGTTGACAGTTATGCAGATTTTCTAGTCATCCAGATCCTCTCCGCAGGTATTGAATACTGGCGTGATACCATAATCGACTTATTGCATGAAATATTGCATCCTAAAGGCATTTACGAACGCTCTGATGTCTCTGTAAGACAATTGGAAGGGCTGGAGCAACGCGTAGGTTCATTATTCGGCCTACAACCTCCCGATAGATTGAGTGTGTCAGAAAACCATCATCTTTTTTGGGTAGACCTTATCAATGGACAGAAAACAGGCTTTTATATCGACCAACGCGACAACCGTCAAAAATTTTCATCTTTTATAAATGGCGGATCGGTATTGAATTGTTTCGCTTACAGTGCAGCCTTTTCGGTCTACGCTCTCAATGCGGGTGCAGAAAGCGTTCTTTCAATAGATTCCTCTGTGGAAGCCTTAAACTTGGCAAAAGAAAATATTCTTTTAAACCAGCTACCACTTGATAAATGTGAATGGTTATCTGAAGACGTATTCACGGCGCTCCGCGGCTTGCGTGACCGTGCACGCTCATTTGATACAATCATCCTGGACCCGCCAAAGTTCGCACCCACAAGCGCATTAGCACAAAAAGCAGCCAGAGCTTATAAAGACATCAATCTCTTGGCTTTCAAACTGCTAAAACCTGGCGGTGTACTCTTCACATTTTCTTGTTCTGGTGGCATTGATGCTAAGCTCTTTCAAAAGATCGTTTCAGATGCAGCCCTTGATGCCGGCGTCAATGCCAAGATCATTTCATTTCTAACACAGGGACCTGACCATCCTGTCTCCCTGAATTTTCCAGAAGGCGCATATCTAAAAGGTTTGGTGTGTAAAATTACTTAATCAAAAAGCACTTCTAAGTTTAGAAGCGCTCTTTGTTCAGTGGAGATGGCGGGAATTGAACCCGCGTCCGAAAGATTAAGCCCTCGAATGTCTACGAGCGTAGTCGGTTTGTCAAGTCTCACTCCCTTCATAGCCTACCGACAAAACGTTAAGGGAGCCAGCCGCTTGGACCCGAAAGTCCTCTTTCATGCATGTAGCGGCGTAATACATGGCATTCCGGTTTTTATGACGCCCTATCTGCTCCCGGCCGGAAAAACGGATTCAGGAGGCGTGACCTCGCTTTAGGAGGTCGCTGTCTTCAGCTCACTTATGCAGCGAGTGGAAGTGCAGCATAGTTTGTGCTTTTGGCACTTGTTTTTTGTACTGATTTTACGAGGTCGGTACCTCTCGGCTCGCAATCCGGGACCAGCCTCTCCCGTCGAAGCCTGTCATCCCCGGTAGACTAATATTATACACTATTCGTGTTAACATTAAATAAAAATCACCCAGGTTATGCCTGGGTGATTTTTTAAACAAATCTGGTCTTACTGAATCTGAGCCATTTGTTCTGCTAAGATTTCATTAGCGAGCACGTTCAAGGTGGTGAACTCAGTGGTCACATCCAGGGTTGGATCGTCAAGCACAGCAGCCATCACCATTTCAATTTCATCGCGTACGAAGTCATAGCCCGGCACTGGCGGTTCAAATGCTGAGTACTCAAGCATATCGAATGCCTTCTTGTATACTGGATTGGCAGCGAAATAACCTAGCATACTGTCAGCAACGCTTGCGCGCACTGGGAAGTAATTGCTGGCTTTTGCCCATTTCGCCTGTACTTCGGGGCTGGTGTAGTATTTCACGAATAGCCATGCTGCCAATTGGCGTTCTGGCGTGGATTTCGGAATGCTTACGCTTGCACCGTAGACGTTCTGTTTCGGGGTGCCGGTGTTCGGCAGTGCTGCAACAGACCACTCGAAATTGGCGCCTGCTTCTACAGCAGAACCGTAGTATGGCAAGCCGGAGCTTGAACCAACTGTGAAGAGCAGTGTACCGTTGCCAAAGTCAGTCTGGTCGCCGTATCGTTCAGTAACAATCGTTGCACAGCCTTCTGCAAACAGATCCTGCAGGTATTCAAAAGCAGCAACTGCAGCATCACTGTTGACGTCATAGAGGTTGTTTTCGTAATCAAACATGTCACCGCCGAACGCGAAGGTCCAGCTGGCAAAGCGTGAAGCGTCAATGCTCAACTGATAACCCAGGCTGCCTTCAGCTGTGGCACCGCTGAAAGGATTCGCAGTAGCAGCACAAGCCATTTCCTTGAACTCTTCAGGGCTTGCTGGTGGTGCATCGTAGCCAAGTTCGGTCAACCAGTCCATGTTGTAGTACATAACTTCCATGGAACGGTTTGGCGGTAAGCCTAAACGGGCATTACCAAAGCTCGGGAAGACATCCTGAGCAAAGAAACCAGGGAAGAAGTCATCCTGATCAGCTTGCGGCATACCCCAGGTGGGGCTGTCCATGACTTCGCTCATATTCCAGATAGAGTCAGCCAATTGATATGTAGCAATCTGGTTCTGATAACCAACAACAATATCAGGAACATCGGCTGTGTTGAGGATTGGCAGCATCTTGGTGAAGATGTCGCCATATCCGCCAGCATATTCATCAGTCAGAGTGATGCCGTAGCCATTCGTGGCGTTGAATTCAGCCACAATCTCTGCCATCGCTTCCGAACGACCACCGCCGCTATGCTGATGCCAGAAGATAATCTCTGTGGCAGGAACAACATCCGCCCAAAGATCAACTTCAGGCTCTTCTGTGGCGACTACTTCTTCAGTCGCTACAACTTCTTCCGTCGGTGCTACTACTTCTTCCGTCGGTACAATTTCAGGTTCCTTAGGCGCGCAGGCACCCAGAACCATTGCAGTGATGATTAAAACTGCAAAGAGCAAAACTAATTTCTTTCTCATTTCTCTAAACCTCCATT
>JAUXFJ010000095.1 GCA_030620065.1 Anaerolineaceae bacterium | reverse complement strand
TTTTTTTTGCATGTTTCATACAGTTTTCTCCATCAGCAATTTCTTGAATGCGCTGGCAAATTGATCAACCTCAGCTTTAGTGATGGTCAGCGGTGGTAACAACCGAAGAACATTTGGGCCAGCTGTAAGTAACAAAATCCCGTATTCATGCGCTTTTTTATAGAAAGGCTTGGCATCTACGTTTAATTCAATCCCAATCATTAACCCTAATGAACGAATTCCAACAACCTGCGGAAGATTCAAAGCATTTAACTCACGGCACAAATATGTGCTCATCTTCTGAACGTGGGCTAACATGCCTGGATCTTGTGTACGCTGCAGGATTACGAGCGCGGCACTCGCAGCTATTGGTCCACCGCCAAAAGTGCTGCCGTGGTCTCCAGCTACAATGGGCTCTGCCACGTCATTGGTCATTAATGTAGCACCAACAGGAAGCCCGCCGCCCAAAGCTTTGGCAAGAGTCATCATATCAGGTTGTATATCAAAATGCTGATGTGCCCACAGCTTGCCTGTACGCCCAAAGCCAGTTTGAATTTCATCTACAATCAGCAGCGCATCATGCTGAGTACACGATGTTCTTAATGCTTGTAAAAACTCTTGATCGGCAAGGTTCACTCCCCCCTCTCCCTGTACCACTTCAACTACCACAGCACACGTACTGTCATCAATGGCCTGTTGTGCAGCCACAATATCGTTAAAGGGAACAATCTCCACATCAGGTACAAGCGGTTTGAAAGGGGCCTGGTATTTTTCACGTGCAGTAATAGATAATGCGCCAAATGTACGCCCGTGAAACCCATTTGAAAAGGCAACCAGCTTTGTTTTCCCTTCTCCGAACTTTGCCCGTCCATATTTCCGTGCAAATTTCAAGCTTGCCTCAATAGCTTCAGTTCCAGAATTTGAAAAGAAAACCTTGTCCGCAAAACTCAGCTGGCAAAGTTTTTCTGCTAATTCCACATGCGGAGCAGTATAGTAAAGATTACTGACATGGCTGAGTGTTTGAGCCTGCTGCTGGATCGCATTGACCACTTCTTCATCGCAGTGGCCTAAAGCATTCACAGCTATCCCAGCCCCAAAATCAAGGTATTGATTTCCCTCACTATCAAAGAGAAAAGACCCTTTACCTCTGGTGAGCACAAAAGGCAGCCGAGGATATGTGGACAAAACATACTCTTTTTCTTTCCTGATGATTTCCTGTGTGTTATTTTTTTGAGCCATTGTTTTTCCTTTTTTTAATGATGGTTGTGCCGGAATATTTTTTAAAACCAGACAAATTAGTTATTTTTGCACTTTTTGCACCGTATTCCAGAGCAGCTAATGCCGCATTTACCTTGGGAATCATCCCCCCGTGAATTGTATTTTTTTGAATAAGCGCTTGCATTTCTGTATCGAAAAGTTGGGCAACAACATTTTCGTCAACCAAAACGCCTGGTACATTGGTAATAAAAACCACTTCTTCAGCTTTTAATGCCCCGGCGATCATTCCAGCGGCATGATCAGCGTTAACATTGTATTTACCAGCCGGGCCAATTGAAATCGGGGAGATGACCGGAATAACTCCTTGAGTGCAAAACTCCGCCAACAATTCATCGCGCACTTTTATGATTCGCCCAACAAGGTGCATTTCTTGCCCCCACGGCTCAACTTGCAGCAATTTCCGATCAACACCACTTAACCCAATTGCCTCTAACCCGGCAGCAGTAAGCTCAAACACCAGCTCTTTATTGATTTTCCCGGAGAGAACCATTTCTGCAATTTCAAGTGTTGCTTTATCTGTAATGCGTTGACCGTTTATATAGTGAGGTTCTATTTGTAATTTTCCCATCAACTGATCAATCGCCCGCCCACCCCCGTGAACGAGAATGCAAGCATGTGTTTTTTGTTCCTCTTTTATGGCTGACGATAGTCCCCGGATAAATTCTGGAGTAGATAGTTCATTACCACCGATTTTAATTATTTTATATGGCTTTTTCATCTAGCCGCCCTCTGGAATGCAGTGAGCAATGCGGTTGTTTCATCAAATCCAAACATCAGATTAAAATTTTGTACTGCCTGTGATGCGGCTCCTTTGAGGAGATTATCAATCGCAACCATAATGATTAGACTATTTTCTCCTACAGGGGTTAAAGAGAGCATAGCGTTAGGTGTACGCACAACATGCGCAAGGGCAGCAAGCTCTCCCTCAGGCAGGATATTTACCAGGGGCTCGCTGTTATAAGCCTGCCGAATAACCATGACCGCTTGTTGAGCATTTTTTACGGGAGCATAAATGGCTGCTAAGATACCTCGATCAACAGGTAATAAGTGTGGAGAAAATATCAAACGCCCTTTTTTTATTCCGCTAACTGCTAATTGCTGTTCTACTTCGCTAATGTGAGGATGAACGCGGCCAATTTTATAAGGAGAAAAATTACCGTGTACTTCGCTAAAAAGAGTATTTTGTTTAGGATTGCGGCCTGCACCCGTTGTGCCAGATTTAGCATCAACAACGATGGGCATATCTTCAGTTAATAATTCAGCCTGAGCCAGCGGCAATAAGCCCAGGAGGATGGCAGTGGCATAACAACCGGGGTTTGCCACCAATTTTTCCCCTTTTATCTGCTCTCGATAATGTTCTGGAAGGCCATAAACAACAGGCAGCAGATCAGGGGCTGCATGAGGAACTTTATACCAATATTGATAATCTTCAGGATTGTTCAGGCGCAGGTCAGCTGAAATGTCAATGACAGATACATCAGCATTTTTTGCATTGGCGGCAAATTTTGCAGAACGAGTATGAGGCAGGCATAAGAATACGCAATCAACCTGTTGAAGGTCAACCTCCGAAGCAGATTGCAGGGGAATCTTTGGCGCCAAAGGCCAGGCATTTGACAGGTCTTTACCCGCTAAGCGTTCTGAAGTAACAAACTGTATCGCAACTTCCGGATGGCCTAACAATAATTGAATCAGTGCCCAACCCGAATAGCCTGTACCTCCATATACGCCTACTTTTACGCCTTTCATACTCTTCTCCTAATAAAAAAACCCCGGAAATCCGGGGGTTTTTTGATTTACCTAGAAAAATTACAAATCCTGTCTAAACATCAAATAACCGGACTTCAAATTAAAGTCAAGTGAGTTGATCGAGGTCGAAGACGATAGGATGTTATATTCATCATAGTTTGTATTTTAGAATTTGCATTAGTCTAAAAGAAAAATAACTATCTGTCAAGTCAAATAAAGACAATGGCACAACGCAATCATGTCTAGGTGCTGAATTAGTCATCTATATAAATTTACTTTTACAATTTGTTCTTAAGTTCTTCACTTGATTTTCAGGTAATAATATTGAAAATTACCAAAAAACAAAATTTGGCGATTTTCTTATACATTGGCTACTGCGGCGGGCACATTTCCTCCGGGATGAGCGGCGTGTAAGTCTTTCCATCCATTTGTTCTTCAAATTCTTCTCGCACTTTTTCTAAAGTCTTTTTATCGGTGTATAAAACAGCCGCTGTTAATGCCAGCGCTTTTGCCGCATGCACCAATCCTTTATGTCCAATTGACATACCACCACAGGCAGTGTTCACCCATGAGTGCCCGGGACTGCAGGTTGGGAAACAGACTGTCTCTAATGCGCCGGTTGGTACCACCTGGCTGAGATCGCCCACATCTGTCGCTCCCTTATATACAATCCCCTCATCTATCGCCTGAAAATTCGCGCTCAATAGTGGTTTATCACTATGCGCACGAAGTGTATCCGCAGCTTGTTTTCCTAGCTTAAGCGTGTCAATCCGCTGCTCAATATAACCTGAATTTGTGGCCTCGAAAGTGTCATTGATCTGCTGAGCAAATGCTAATTCATCGTTCGTATATTGAATCGGTCCGATTTCTTCCAACGCCTGGTACATCAAGTCTGCGATAGCATGGTTGGACACCATACTGGCATATCCACTCTTGATTGTCTCCTCAAAAGTGGTGTCAGTCATCAAGGCCGCGCCTTTAGCAATGTTGCGCAAACGATCAGCAACATCAAGTAAATAATCCAATTTTTCAGCACGCAGGATGTAATCCACTTCAGCCGTCTCCGGGACAATGTTGGCTGCCTGCCCGCCATTTGTGATCACATAATGGATGCGCGTGCCATCAAGTACATGTTCACGTAGATAGTTAGCACCCACATTCATCAGTTCCACCGCATCCAGAGCCGAGCGCCCCAAATGCGGTGCGCCGCCCGCGTGGGACGACTTTCCGTTGAAACGGAAAGAGGAAGATACAACAGCAACGGTTGAAGCTTTCGAAGGCATGTTGATGAACGATGGATGATAAGTAAGCGCTGCATCCAGATCACTAAACAGCCCCTCCCTTGCCATGAACACCTTTCCCCCACCCATTTCCTCTGCTGGTGTGCCGTAATAACGCACAGTACCAGAAATATTATTCGCTTCCAGCCACTTTCGCGTCGCCGCGGCTGCTGCAACACTAGCTACGCCTAAAATATGGTGCCCGCAGCCGTGTCCTGGCCCTCCCTCGACTACTGCTTTTTTTACAGGCTCATTCACCTGCGATAAGCCCGGCAGTGCATCATACTCACCGATGAAAGCCAGGACCGGTTTGCCTGTTCCCCATTCCGCGATGAACGCTGTCCGCATGCCTGCGGGATTGCGGGTAATAGAAAATCCTTCCGATTCAAGATAATCCGCCTGCAAACCAGAAGCAAATACTTCTTCCCAAGAAATCTCAGGATTCTCCCAGATCTGATCCGCCATTCGAAAAAAATCGGCTGCGTTTTCATCCAGCCAATTTAATAATGCTTTTTTCTTTTCATCAACTGCCATCTGTTCACCTCTATGGAAATCTCACCTTAATTTATATATCTTATCCTATCATGTCTCGATTTGAATAACAGGAGATCACATTTAATAATTAATGCCAGAAAGAAATATACCTTGTGGGCCTTGTTTAATACAAGCTGTTCAATAGATAACGCCCCATTCGGTGAACACAGGTGAAAGATCACATCCGCAAGATCCTTCCGCCAACTCTTTCAAATCGCGTGGTTCTGCAATTCCCCAGCGGTATGTGTCCACATACTCACGCAGAAAACTTTCGAACGTTTCTTGCCCCATCTCTTCAGTTAGTGCTTCGAAAAACAAGGCGCCCCGACCATAAACAATGGCTCCATATTCCATATGTGAATAATCTTTCGCTGGCTTCCCAATAGGAATGGGTTCCTTTGCCACACGCTCCCAACGTTGGTGCAGTGATTCTTTAAATCCATCAGCAGCCTGGCTTCCATAGGTATCCAAATAATACAGATATGTAACATACTGTACCAGGCTTTCATCCAACCAGGGTTCATCAATTTGATCGCTCATTACCTGGCAGTAAAACCATTCGTGTCCCACTTCATGTGCGGTTGCCGATTCCAAGAATACTGATCCAGGAGCGCCGCGCAATGTTGACTCTGGGTCATAGAAATAGATCCCGATTGCTACGATGTTTGAATACTCCATACCTCCCGCCTGCATTGGCGTACTGACCAGATCCAGTTCATTATATGGATAAGGCCCAAACCGGTCACTGAATGCTGATAAAGCATTTGCCCCAATTTCAAGTACTCTCTCACCTGAGGAGCGGAACTCTTCCACAAAATAGCTTGTCAGCTTAGCACCATCCACCCAGATGCTTTCAGATACAAAACGCGGGCTGGCAGCCAGGTAAAAATCCCTCTGCGGCCCCCCTTCAAAGGTTACGATCTGCCGGTCGGAGTTTTCCACTCTTTCAGTCTCTCTTCCGCCTGCCGCCAGGACAAATTCTATTGGCGCATCAACCGTAACCGAAAAGAAAGCTACATCTGTAAAGATCATATCCGCATTCTGCGGGGGTTCTTCAACATTCCACCCCTCATCGTTGTAAACTGGTATGATCGGGAAAAACGAATCAAGAGCAAGAATCTCATCAAAATATACGTACAATCCATAATTTCCGCCCATTTCAGATGGCACAACCTCATCAAAAAACATTGTGATTATTGTGCTTTCACCCGGAGCAAGGGGTTCGTGGAGATCCAACCGTAAAGCGGTATTGCCGAACTCCATCGAAGGTTCAATTGGGCTCCCGTTTACTTGCACATCAGAAACCGCCAAATAATTACCACCCACATTTGGAAAAAGGCGAAAGTAAATTTCCTCCAGCGGAACAGATTCCTGGTTTGTATATATGACTTCTTGAGAACCCTCCACTCGAAAAATAGCACCATCGAGCTCCATTTCCATATTGATCGTGTACACAGAAGCCTGGTGTAATTTTTTCAAATCCGGCTGAAACTCGGGTTTAAGATTATTTGGAAGCACACTATCGGAACTTTCGTTTTGGGTGTTTTCAGCAGCCGCCTCGTTAATATC
>JAUXFJ010000043.1 GCA_030620065.1 Anaerolineaceae bacterium | reverse complement strand
GCAATTTTGTTTATAGACCTTTAAACAAGGTAGCTAATGTCAGCAGGATGAAGCCGATCGCTACCAGCCAAAAAGATGAAAATCCGGTGATGGAAAGCACACCAAAGTACGCTACAGACACATTTTCAGGGTCACAAAACTCTACCTGAGAATGGGGGAACTGTTAAGGCAGAGCAATTGTTGATATAGCTAATAACTATACAACAAATGCTTTAATAAAACTTTGTTTTTGCTTTAATAACCAAAGAAATTTTCAGTTTTACATTTGGAGTTTTGCTAATATTAACACAAACCAAAGAATAGTAAAATAAATCGGAAGGAGTATATCTATCTTTATTCTTGTTTGTCTCCAATTGCTATGTAAGGGAAGTTTCACTTCCTTATTAACTTTATCCCTAAACTTTTTATCGTGAACATAATTAACTTCCCTTCCGGGATAATTTACATAAATATTGAATTTATAGAAGTCCACAATGAGACCCCTGGCTCGAACAACTGGAAACCAAAGACCCCAGATAACTACAAAAGTAAGCGCAACAATAGTGATTAATAGCCATAATGGAGTGTTTGAATCAAATAAAATCGCACCGAAAGCAAGTAAAAATGATTGACTGGATATGAAGATTATTCGATAAGACTGAAGCAACGTTTCGTTTGTACCCCATTTTTCATTTTTGGCAGAATTATTTTGATCACTCATAATGAATCTCCAATACAGATATTAATTGCCAGGAAAAGTTCTTATTATTTTACCACCAGGTTAATTGAGGGAACTAAGTATTTCAAAGCATCCTTTGTCAAGGCACATAAGGCGGCAGATTCATGATCGTACAGCACTCATTGGCATTACGGTTAACCGTGAGCTCAAATACATAGACAAACGATGACGTCCCATGTATTTGCTCTCCATCTTAGATCTGCGAATATAAAGCGGTTTGAGAAAGATGAGGGAAAGGCGAGAAATAATGTTGCCCCTACTCTCAATCTACCCATTGCGGGTTAGTTACTGCTATTAGATTATTAGAGGCTCGTTTGCGGTCTACAATTAATAACGCAATTTTGTTTATAGACCTTTAAATAACGTGGCTAATGTCAGCAGGATGAAGCCGATCGCTACCAGCCAAAAAGATGAAAATCCGGCAATGGAAAGCACACCAAAGTTCATCAAGAGACCAATGACGCCCAGAATCACAGCGATCGACCAAGTTAATTTTTTAGGTGCAGATAATCTCATTTTCAATCTCCTTTTTACAAATCAGGTTTTTAACTATTTATATTTGATTTTCAGTATAACTCGATTTAGCGTGTCTCGATATTAGATTTTTTTCGGGCTCAACCATGAGGGCTTAACCGGTTTCAGCTTTCTCCTTCATTTAGAGCCAAAGCAATCGCGCCCAGCAGTCCGGCATGTTTGTCCAGCTTTGCCGGGACAATATAGTCTTCAATATTTTCAACAATCTCTGGTTTCTGAATGTAGTTATTTAATAATGCCTGAACATGTTTGTGAATTTTGGGAAATAGTTTCCTCTGCCGCATCACCCCGCCGCCCAAGATGATGATCTCCGGGGAAAGGATCAATATGATATTCGCGATGCCTTCTGCCAGATATTTTGCTTCCATTTCCCAGGCTGGGTGATCATCCGGCAGCTTTTCTGCTGGGATTCCCCATTGCGCTTCGATGGCAGGACCAGATGCCAAGCCTTCCAGACAGTTTTTATGGAAAGGACAAACCCCTGCGAAATCTGATTTTGCGTTATTCTCCCCTAAGCGCATATGACCCATTTCGGGATGCAGTAAACCATGCAGTAATTGTCCATTAACCAAGGCGCCGCCACCTATTCCTGTGCCAACTGTGATGTAAACAACATTGTTTTTGTCGATTCCAGCACCCCACCTATGCTCAGCCAGTGCAGCAGCATTCACATCGGTATCAAAGTAGATTTCGCAATTCAACGCCTTCTCCAGCTCTCCCTTAATATTGACATGCTGCCATTTCTGTTTGGGTGTACTGGTGATGAATCCATACGTGTCAGAATGAGGATTTAGATCAAGGGGGCCAAAGGATGCCAAACCAAGGCCATTAAGGGAGTGCTCGCTTTGGACTTGCATGAAATATTCAACCACCTTTGAGAGTGTTTCTTTGGGGGCTGTCGTAGGAATCACAAGTTTATCGAGAACTTCACCCTGCGGGTTACCTATCCCACAGACAAACTTGGTGCCCCCGGCTTCTATACCACCATATAGCATATTGATCCTTTCATCAAACAGGAGGATTATTCATTAATTAATCAAGAATCGCTTTTTCTACATCCCTTGTCTCTGTGACAATCTTTATGAATCCGACAGCGATGAATACCTTTATCACTATCTCTAAAACTAACAGCCAGATAAAAGATAGAACTTGATTGACAGTCAATAGCGGCGTAAAAAACACAGCCGCGATTATCAAGGGAATGTATTTCTCGAACGGCTCTATTTTCTCGCTAAATCCGTCTATCATCACTTGAATTTGTGCCTCAAACTCTTCTTCAACCATCGCACGCTCATCATCTGGAACCTGTGACAATACTTGTTCCTTAAACGGATCCATGAAAAGGTTCATATAAGATACTGGAATTTCAAAGCCACTTTTATCGATAACATCCTTGCTGCCAATAAATACACTTCCGCAGGCAACAATCAAAAACGCAATTGAGAAAAGACCAAGAGAATCTTTATAGGGGCGTATAGAAAAGTGTAAGCGTTCTTTTTGCTCCAGCTGAACACGGATAGCCGCATAGCAGCAGATAGCGAAATAAGCAAGCAGGATAATTCCAGCTGTTATTGTAAATTGCTGCCATCCTATCATTATGGAGAGGGAAGAAAGCAGGAATGCTATAACCGCGATCCAGTACGGTTTCATTAATTGCGCCACGATGCCAGCAGATACTATTACCCCCCCAATGGAGATTATTAGGAACAGCAACTTTCCCAATAGCTCTTCAGATGGCGAGAGAATCAACTTATAAGACATAGACATCTGATTACACATTAGCCCTAAGAAATAAGATGTTATCAGGTGAATTAAGGTCAATAAGCCATACTTTAACCATTTTTTATTCATCTTTTCTCCTTTCTCACTAGCGAGTTATAAATAAAAAGCTGCTGTATTCACAACAGCAGCTTGCATGTAGAACCACGCAACTATTTTATCAACCGCTTGTTTTGCTTGACGTGGCAAAAATCTATATATCTGATTATACCTTTTATTATACTGAATTTATCAGGTAAATGAAAATTGAGTATTTTCATACTTATTATCTTTGGACTGCTTTGTCAGCCTTTGACTTATTAGCACTGTGTTGAATTCTGGTTTCGGCCCCTGTACCTCGATGGGATGAGGGGGCCAATTGACTGATTAAATATTAGATGCCCCCACGGTTTCGCCCCCCTGTGGGGTGCACTACGTCGAATCCCGATTTTGACCTTATTATCCCTCGATGGGATGAGGGGGCCAATTGACTGATTAAATATTAAATGCCCCCACGGGAATTCGAATCCCGGTTTCGGCCTTGAGAGGGCCGCGTCCTGGGCCACTAGACGATGGGGGCGTTTGTGCACGGAATTTTAGCACAGGTGCACCACAACGTCAACGGAGACCAAGCTAATTCATCTGCTGTTTGCTGATGAGACCTTCACAGGCAAGTTAGGCTCCCATTTGTCGCACTTGTGGTGTTTCCTGCTATGTAGCATCCAGATTTTACAAGCTAAGCACTTGTTTTTTTCCTTCGACGCTAATAATCCTAACCGGAACTTGATATATCTTGGTCAGGTTAGCGCTGGTTGTCACCTCGTTCGTCAGACCCGACGCTAGTACGTGTCCTCTCTCCATTAAAATTGTGTAATCACTCACGGCCAGTGCGATATTAGGTTCATGGGTGGTCATTAAGATTGTCACACCATGCTTCTGTAAACCCTGCAGGATTTGCAATAGACGGATTTTATTACTGAGGTCCAGGTGTGCAGTGGGTTCGTCCACCAGCAGGAGCCTGGTTTCCTGGGCTAATGCCCTGGCCACTAGAACTAACTGGCGCTCTCCTCCACTTATTTCCAACACCGAATGGGCATATAGATTGGATATTCCAACCTTTTCTAAAGCTTCGTAAGCAATCACCTCATCTTGCGGGGATGGCATTCCCAGTGGTGGCAGATATGGCGCGCGTCCTAATAGGACATACTCCAGAACTGTGTATTCAAAGGGCACATATTCATTTTGAGGGATTAATGCAATTTGCTGACCTAAAGCGCGCCGGCTGAAACTTTCCAGCGGTGATCCACAAAGGGTAATCTTCCCATTCCAAGGTTTTAACCAACCTAATGCCAGAAAGAGTAGTGTCGTTTTACCGGCACCGTTTGGACCGAGGATGGCGGTGATGCTGCTTTCTTTCAGGGAAATATCTAACCTGTCAATTAATGTGGGTAATTTCCGGTCATATCCAAATGAGACTTGTTGGAGGCACATCAATGAGGGAATCATCGTTTCACCTTGACACCTCGTGATACCATCAAGCCAATGAAGATCACCGAACCAAGCATTGAGGTTAGAATTCCCAACGGAACTTCTCCTGGCAGTAGGATGCGGGACAGATCATCGCAAAGGATGGTAAACATTCCTCCTAGAAGCATGGAAGCTGGAAGAGTAAAACGTGTATCCGAGCCAAACAGGCGACGAGCAATATGGGGCATGATCAAACCCACCCAGCCAACCATGCCGGCCACTGAGATCACAGCAGCTATAGGTAGAACAGCTGCAATGAGCAATATTAACCGTTCCCTTTTCGGTGCTGCTCCCATTGAAAAAGCGGTCTCCTCATTTAGTGCGAGCAGATTAAGTCGCCACCGAAGTAAAAAAAGTACAATCAGACCCATTGATGTGGCTGGGAGGATGGAGATGAATTTTGACCAGATGATGCTGGAAAGCCCGCCTAGCATCCAAAATGTGATTTCTGGTAGTTGGTGCAGCGGATCAGCCATATATTTAAGTACACCAAGCCCAGCAGAAAAAAGGGCTGATATGGCAATTCCTGACAGCACCAACCGTAGTATCCAACCTCCATAGTGGATGCGGCGTGCAAGTAGATAGGAAAGACCCAACCCGCTGAGAGCAAATATGGCTGCTAGTCCCTGAACGGTCACAGCTGACCCGCCCAGAAAAACAATACATAACGCCGCACCGAAAGCAGCACCTTGGGATACACCAAGAAAACCAGGCTCAACTAAGGGATTGTTGAATAAGGTCTGGAAGACAGCCCCGGCTGCTGAAAGTGAAGCGCCCAATAATAGCGCTGTTAGCAGGCGCGGCAGGCGTAAATTGAGTACCAGACGCCTGGCTAGTTCATCATGCTTGAGTTGCTCCCACGAAAGTAGTCCCGGGGATGGATAACGGCCTAAAAACAACGATAGAATGAACAAAATAATCAAGCCCAACCCTAGCAAGAAAAAGATCCATCGATAGTAATTGCGAGAGATTGCTTTGTGTGGAACTACCGAGTTTGACTCCGGATTCAAGGCAGGTCTCCTCTAAAAGTGGGTTGAATTTTATCTTCGAAGAATTTGGTATCTAATCCGTACAGAGTCTCGTAGAATTGCTGTGCTTCCTGCACAATGTCGAACTGGGGAAAGCAGTCAGGGTGAAGTTGTTCTGCCAGCCAGGAAAGACCCAGAATCCATCTTGAGTCAGGCTGATCCCAGCTGTACAGATCGCCGGGGAAGGCATACAGTCGATTCTGCTTCACGGCAGGAATGGATTGCCATTGCGGGTCCTCTTTTAGATTTTTCACAATCTCGCTTGGATCCTTAATATAGGAAATGATGAAAATATCGTCTGCATCCCAGGCAGCAATTTGTTCGAGAGTAACTTTGGCCCAGCCTTCCCCAGGGTTGGCGTCTGCCCAAACTGGTACTCCCCCAGCAAGATCGACAATGCGTGTTTGCATCCAGTTCATTGGGGGCACATTAAAGGCCACGACACCGTCGCGATCATTGTAATAGAGCATCAATACTTTTGGTTTAGATGAAACGCCCTGAACTGCTGATTGAATAGTTTCCAATTTGGACTTATAGAAGTTGACCAATTCACTGGCACGAGCCTCGTTTTGGAATACTTTACCCAGGATCTCTATGTCGCGATAATACTGATCCGGAGTCTCGAAATCAACATAAATTACCGGGATTTTCAACACATCCAGCGATTTTCCAAGTGTTTCTGCCAGACTGCTTTTCAGAATGACCAGGTCTGGTTTGGATGCCGCGATTTGCTCAGCACCCGCATCTCGCAGCAAAATTGCTTTAGCGGCGTAATTTGGGTCGATCAAAGAGATGAAATTGTTGTCCCCCTGTCCAATATTGGCCAGTGCTGCGATTCGCCCAGGTGCTTCCGGGAACATATAAACCGCATCTACGACCATGATCAGCGCTTTGCCGGTAATAACAATCCGCTTAGGTGGATTGGGTAGGGATACCTGGCGGTTGAGGGCATCTGTAATGATCATAGATGAGTCTATGGCTGTAGTTTCCTGCACAATGGGTGCATTTATACAGGCGCTCAACAGGAACATACTGATCAGCAGTACAAATAAGGAACGTTTCATTTTTTCTTCTCCTATTAGTAAGTATATGAGTCAGCTGGTAGGTGCTAATTCCTGCAGCCAACCGAGAATAAATTGTATTTGGCGGATACGAAATGTCGTAACTTGTCGTTCAAAACCATATTCAACGTCTAGCTGATTTTTAAGAGAATTAAGCCTTTCGAGATAGGCAAATTTTTGTTGGTGAAATAGTTCTTTTAAAACACAGCTTTCAACATCTTCTGAAAAGTACAATTTTGCCAAAAATTCCTGGCGGAAATCACGTGCAGACGCAACAGGAGTTTGCATCCAATTTAAGAAAACCTGATCTCCAACGGGAGTAATTTGGTATTCCTTCCGTAAAGGAAAGGCATCACCCGGAGTTAGTGTTAATGCCAGATAACCAAGCTGTTTCAACTTTTCCAATGCAGCATAAAAATGGCCTGGTTTTACTCGCCAGATAATGCCAATACCATCTGGATCATTCCAATGTTGGAGAATCTTGTAGCCATGAATAGGCTGCCGACGGATCAGACCGAGGAGGATGTATTCCAGACGTAGGGGAAGTGCAGGACGAGGTGACATATCATATTATGAATATTCATTTAATGAATAAGTAATATTTTATGTCAATCGCGCGATTCTGTCAATTATTGTTATCAATAAAGTTTGTAAGACTTGTGCTTTTAGTGTTACAAATTGAATAGTGCGATACCGTATCTATCTAAGAGCAGCAATCTACCCAAAAGCCCAGCAAGGCGCTCAAGTACGCTGGTGCCACAACCTGCCGCCTCCCCCGGCCCAGTAGTTGGTGATTGCCAGGCGCACCTCTTGCTCATTTTGCCAGAATGTACTCAGCTGGGAAGTATATGCCAGGATCGCTTCCTGCCAGGCAAGCAAGCCTTGCTCAGAAATGACAGCGGGTTGGCGTGTCCATGAGCCATTTTCGAGTGCGTTTATCTGCTCATGGTTAAATGTGACATAAGGGTAATCGGCGTAATATAAACTGGCTAACCCGCTGGCTTTGGCAGCAAGGTTGGTCAGGCGGTGGTCGACATGCTTACCGATACTCATCGGTACCACCAGCCGAGAATTTTCAGGGACTGACTGGTGTAGCGTTTCGGCAATTTCGCTGATGAGCTCATCTTCGGGCTCTGCAAGAAAGATATCGTTGTTGAGTTGAATCAAGGCTTCACCGTCTGACTTGTAGCGGTAGATGCAGTCATTCCATGTAAAATGACGCGCTACTGCTCCCAAACGCTGGCAGGCACACATATCTTCTGCGCGGCGGACCTTTGGGGCATCCGCGGCGGTTCCCCATTCCTGGTGAAGCTGTTTTGCGATCTGGGGCAGAGCGTTGAGGTCGGGGCTGCCGGCTGTGAGTGTCCATATTTCAGGCTTAAAACCTGCCTGTGCTTGTTCGTAGATCAAACCGCCACAGGAGAGAACGGCGTCATCAAGGTGTGGGGAGAGATAGATCCATTTTGCTGTCATAATATTATTGTATCCGAAGCTTAATGAAAGCGGGTTGAAATTCAAGTTTTGCTTAGAGGCTTGGGCGTGATTTAACTTGCCATGCTTCACGGCTGATGTTATTATTTTAACCTTGGAGGCGGTGTTTTGAAAAGTCTCTCAAAGCGCAACCGGACGCGATATTTACTTATACTTGCAATTATTGTGACAATTCCCTTTTATTGTTTAGGAATTGTTCTGTTAGGAGTTAACCGCACGCCTGTAGTACCTACACCTACGCTGACAATGATACCTTCTACAGAGACATTGACTCCGACAATCACGCTTACGGCATATATCACAGGTACTTTCACCAACACGCCGACAGCATCTGAGACCCCGTTGCCGACGAATACGCCGACTGTTACGGATACACCTACTGCAACGCCAACCCCGACCTTTACGCAGACGCCGACCTTCACCATAACACCGACGGAGATTGCCACAGAGACGAACATGTCAGAAACACCAACCAAAGCAGGAACATTATAGTCTTCATACTTAAAGGAAAAGATATAAACTTATGCGAGATATACTTCCATTCTTAAAATCAATGTTGAGCGCTCCAGGCCTCTCCGGTTTTGAAGGACCGATCCGAGAGATCATTCAGAAAGAGTGGGAGCCCCTGGCAGATGAAATCAGCGTCAGTCGACTAGGTAGCTTGCATGCCCTGAAACGGGGTCATGCGCCAGAACCACGCCCCAAGCTGCTGCTCTCAGCCCACATGGACGCGATTGGTTTGATGGTAACGGGTATTCAGGATGATCTGCTGCGCATCACGCAAATAGGCGGTATTGACGACCGAATTCTTCCGGGGCAGTTGGTGACCGTCCATGGACGTACTGATCTGCCAGGAATGGTTGTGCAACCGCCGGCTTTTTTGCTGCCGCAAGATGCGGGTGACGGACCTGTTGCGATGCAGTATCTGCTGGTGGATGTTGGTTTGCGGCAAAAGGATGTTGCAGAGAATGTACGTATAGGCGATACGGTCTCCTTCGCACAGGTGCCGCTTGAATTAAGCGGAGATACTCTGGTGGGGCATACCCTGGATAACCGCGTATCAGTAACTGCTGTGACGATCTGTTTGGAGATGCTTCAGCGACGTCTGCATGATTGGGATGTCTGGGCTGTCGCTTCTACGCAGGAGGAAGAAACCTTGGGCGGTGCGTTGACCTCACCCTTTGAGATCCAACCTGATTTGGCGATTGTGATTGATG